>JAWVZN010000020.1:0-38092 GCA_033722155.1 Gemmatimonadota bacterium
CACTCTCGGGGTTCGACTCCCCTTCAGAGTGTGACCGGGTCGGTCAGCCACGCTCTCGCGAGCGCGGCACCTCCCGTGGAGTTTCTTCCCCTACAGCGTTTGCGGACGCGGGGACCCACTCATCCGGGGTTTGCCTCGTCCCGGTTCCGGTGCGACTCCAGGGTTTCTCACCCTCCTGCCGCATTGCGTCCCCCGTGTCCTTCCGGCCTTTTCAGACCGGTAACGCTCCTGGGGTTCCCCCTTCGGAGCCTTTCCCTTCCGCGAAGCCGCGACGCCTCTCGGCGCCCGTTGCCGTCCTGCCGTTGCTCGCTTCGGCTCCGACCGCAGCCCGAAGGCCACGGGCGACCGCATCGCGAGCTCGGCTTCACGGCCTTGCTCCCCGCGGAAGTCCGTCACGGTCGGACGGGGTTTAGCCGCCCTTCCGCTCGCTGCTCCCTTGAGGTTCGCCGCTCTAGGGCGTTCCGAATTCGCGTGGCACCCTGCTTCCAGGACACTCCCCTCACAGGCTTGGCTATCGACCGCTTGCGCGATCGGGCCGCCGGCCTCTCAGGGTCTCGATCCGCGAGTCGGTGTTCGGCACTCCCGACGAACGACCCGGAGGTCGCCCGGCGCGAGCGCCGCAGCCCTTCTGCGGTTCCCACACCTCGTCTCCTCGTCCGCGAGCTTCGAGTCGCGCAGCTCCTGGCTCGCGCCGACGGAGCCGGGAACCTCGCGGTTCCTCGGGCATCCGTCTTCGGAGCCCGCGCGAGCTCTCCCGGAGGGCCCGCGGAGGGAGTTTCGGTGTCGAGCCCGGGTCGTCATCCGACCCTCGCGAAGCAGTATATCAAAGAACCCGGGGGGGTGTCAAGTCCTTGTGCGCTAACGAGTTACAGGAATCCTGTCACAGTTTCGCAACCCGGTTCCAGCGCCCGGCTTGACCGTTCCGAGATGAGCCGTGGCCCGAGGTCATCGCGCTAATTCCCGTGGCCGCAACCGGTTCCGGAGCTCTCCACAATGCCCCCCACGATTCGTGCACAAAACCGGCGCGGTTCTCCACGATCCGGGCCGGTTTCTCCACGGCTTATCCACGGTTTATCCACACCCCGACTGCGGCGGGAAACCGCGCTCACAGCAGGTTCGCGGCGTACTCCGCGAGCTTGGAGCGCTCCCCCTTGCGCAGCTCGACGTGCGCGGCGAGGGGGATGTCGCGGAAGTGGTCGACCACGTGGTTGAAGCCGTTGGTGGAGGAGTCGATGTAGGGGGTGTCGATCTGCCACGGATCGCCGGTGAGCACCAGCTTGGCGTTCTCCCCCACCCGGGTGAGGATCGTCTTCACCTCCAGCGGGGTCAGGTTCTGGGCCTCGTCGATCAGCATGAACTGCTGGGGGATGGAACGGCCCCGGATGTGGGTGAGGGGCTCCACCGCCAGCACCCCGCGCTCCATCAACTCGTCGATCGATCGCGGCCGGGAGGCTCCGTCCCGGGTCCTCTCCATCAGGTAGGAGAGGTTGTCGAAGATCGGCTGCATCCACGGGTTGAGCTTCTCCTCGACGGCGCCGGGGAGGTAGCCGATGTCCCGTCCCATCGGGAAGGTGGGGCGGGAGACCAGCAGGTGGCGGTAGGTGCGGCGGACCATCACCTGCTCCAGGCCCGCCGCGAGCGCGATCAGCGTCTTCCCGGTGCCCGCTTTCCCCATGATCGTCGCCAGCACGATCGAGGGGTCGAGCAGCGCGTCCAGGGCGAAGTACTGCTCCTTGTTCCGGGGACGGATCCCCTGGACGCCCTGATCGACGTCGATCAGGACCCGGATCTTCTCCTCGTCGGTGTCGATGCGGCCGAGCACCGTGTTGGACTCCTCCTCTGCGTCCTGGACCAGGGCGTACTCGTTCGGGAAGAACTCTCCTTCCGGCAGCGGCAGCTCGCCCTCCTCGCGGAGACGCTCCAGCTCCTCGGCCGACGCCTCGATCGTGGTCTGCCCGGTGTACAGCTCGTCGAGCCGCACGCGGTCGGTCTCGTAATCCTCCGCGTGCACCCCGATCGCGTCGGCCTTGATCCTCAGGTTCACGTCCTTGGTGACCAGGATGACCGGGAGGTCGGGATCCTCGCCCTGGAGCCGCCGCGCGATCTTCAGGATCTCGTTGTCGACCCAGCCGTCGTCCCGGCGCATCGGCAGCTCGGGCTCGTCGGGGTCGAAGACGACCCGGAGGGATCCGCCGCCTTCCAGCTCCACCCCCTCGGCGAGCCGGCCCCGATCGCGCAGCCGGTCGAGGAAGCGGCTGATCCACCTCGCGTTCTCCCCCAGCCGGGTCAGCTCCTTCTTGAAGCCGTCGATCTCCTCGATCACGTAGATCGGCAGCAGCACGGCGTTGTCCTGGAAGGCGGTGATCGCCTTCGGATCGTGGAGGAGGACGTTCGTGTCGAGGAGGTAGCGCTTCTTCACCGCCGGAGGTCCACCCAGACCGCTTTCGTCTCGGTGTACTGCTCGAGGGCGTGGCGCCCGAGGTCCCGGCCGTAGCCGCTCGACTTGTAGCCGCCGAAGGGCATCGCCGGGTCGTACAGGTTGTAGGTGTTGATCCACACCGTGCCCGCCTTCAGCCGCCGGGCCACGTAGTGGGCCTTCTTCACGTCGCGGGTCCACACCGCCGCCGCCAGGCCGTACATGGTGTCGTTGGCGCGCGCGATCGCCTCGTCGACGTCGTCGAAGGTGAGGGTGGCGAGGACGGGGCCGAAGATCTCCTCCCGGGCGATCGTCATGTCGGGCTCCACGCCGTCGAACACGGTGGGCCGGACGAAGTAGCCGGGCTCGAGCTCCTCCACCCGCTCACCGCCGGCGACGACCTCGGCGCCCTCGGACTTCCCCGTCTCGATGTAGGAGAGGACACGCTCCATCTGACCCTCGCTGACGATCGCGCCGATCCGGGTCCCCTTCTCGAACGGGTCGCCGACCGTCATCTTCCCCGCCCCCTCGGCGACCGAGGAGACGAGCTCGTCGTGGGCCGAGCCCTCGACGAGCAGCCGGCTTCCCGCCGCGCACACCTCGCCCTTGCCGTAGAAGATCCCGTTGATCGCGCCCTTGGCGGCGTACGGGAGGTCGGCGTCGGAGAAGACGATGTTCGGGCTCTTTCCGCCGAGCTCCAGGGAGACCCGCTTCACCGTGTCGGAGGCGACCTTCGCGATCCGCTTGCCCACCTCGGTGGAGCCGGTGAAGGCGATCTTGTCGACCCCCTCGTGGGCGACCAGGGCCTCGCCGGCGGTGGAGCCGCCGCCGGGGACCACGTTGAGGGCACCGTCGGGCAGCCCGGCCTCGGCCGCGATCTCGGCCAGCAGGAGCGCGGTCAGCGGCGTCTCGCTCGCGGGCTTCAGCACCACCGTGCAGCCGGCCGCCAGCGCGGGGGCCACCTTCCAGGAGGCGAGGTTGAGCGGGAAGTTCCACGGCACGATCGCGCCCACCACGCCGACCGGCTCGCGGAGCGTGTAGCCGAACTGGTTCGGGACGGAGAGGGGCACCGTCTCCCCCTCGATCTTCGTGGCCCATCCCGCGTAGTACTCGAAGGTGTGGATCGTCATGCCGGTGTCGATGCCGCTCTCGAAGACGGGCTTGCCGTTCTGGAGGGTCTCGACCCGGGCGATCTCCCCCTTCCGGGCCTCGAGGCCGCGGGCGATGTCCGCGAGGATCCGGCCGCGATCGCGCGGGCTCGTCTCCGCCCACGCCCCCTCGAACGCCTCCCGGGCGGCGCCCACCGCGCGGTCGACGTCCGGGGCGTCCGCCTCGGCGACCTCGGTCAGCGGCTCCGCCTTCGCCGGGTTCTCCACCGTGAAGGTCCGACCGCTCTCGGCGTCGACCCACGCGCCGCCGATGAACAGGCGGCCCGGGGAGAGGACCTCCGGCAGCTCCGTCGCGGGATCGCTTCGCGCCATCGCGCTACGCCCGCCCCGACTACCTGCCCGCGAACTGCGGCTTGCGCTTCTCCACGAAGGCGTTGAGCCCCTCCTTCGCGTCCTCGGAGGCGAACAGCTTCGCCTGCAGCTCGCGCTCGATCGCGAGCCCCTGCTCGAGGGTCACCTCGGCGCCGCTCTGACAGGCGCGCTTGATGTGGCCGACCGCCATCGCGGCCTTGCCCGGGGTGGTGAACTGGCGGGCGAAGTCCAGGATCTCGTCCAGGAACTCCTCGGTGGAGTCAGCGTCCCACGCCTGGTTGACGATCCCGAGCTCGACCGCGTCGTCGACGTCCATGTTCGCGCCGGTCGTCATCAGCTCGATCGCCTTCGACTTGCCGACCAGGCGGGTGAGCCGCTGGGTGCCCCCTGTGCCCGGCAGCACGCCGAGCGTCACTTCCGGCAGGCCCACCTTCCCGGCGCCCCGCCGGGCGATCCGCAGGTCGGCCGCCATCGCCACCTCGAGCCCCCCGCCCACGGTGTGCCCGTTGAGCGCGGCGATCACGAGCTTCGGGGTGTGCTCGAGCCGGCTGAGGGTCTCGTTCGCGTGGAGGCAGAAGTAGTACTTCCAGGTGGGGTCGGACTCGGCCAGCATGTCGATGTTGGCGCCGGCGCAGAAGAACTTGTCGCCGGCCCCCCGCAGCACGATCACGGAGACGTCCTCGTCGAACCGGGCGTCCAGGATCGCGTCGTCGAGCTGGCGCATCATCTCGTGGGTGTAGGTGTTGGCCGGCGGGTCGTCCAGGGTGAACAGCGCCACCCCGTCCATCTTCTCGACCTGGATCAGCGTTTCGCCCTCGTTCGCCATCGGGTGCCTCCCTGGGGTTACGTGAATGCCGGGATTCCGGTGATCTCCTGCCCGACGATCAGGGTGTGGATGTCGTGGGTGCCTTCGTAGGTGAAGACCGATTCGATGTTGTTCATGTGGCGCATGACCTGGTACTCGGAGTGGATTCCGTTGGCTCCCAGCGTCCACCGCGCCAGCGCCGCCACATTCCGGGCCATCGCCACGTTGTGGCGCTTGGCCAGCGAGACCTGGGTGTGCCGGAGCCTCCCCTCGTCCTTGAGCCGCCCGAGGCGGTGGGCCAGGAGCTGGCCCAGCGTGATCCCCTCGAGCATCTCGACCAGCCGTTCCTGGACGAGCTGGAAGCCGCCGATCGGCCGGTCGAACTGGATCCGCTCGCCGCTGTAGCGGACCGCCTCCTCGTAGCACGCCATGGCGCTGCCCACCGCTCCCCATGCGATGCCGTAGCGGGCCTGGGTGAGGCACATGAGCGGGCTCTTCATCCCCTCGGAGCCGGGCAGCAGGGCGTCGCCGGAGAGTTCGACGTCGTCGAAGACGAGCTCGGAGGTGTCGGAGGCGCGCAGCGAGTGCTTTCCGTGCATCCGCTTCGTCTCGTAGCCGGAGGTTCCGGCCTCCACCAGGAAGCCGCGGACCCCCTCCTCCGTCTTCGCCCACACCACGGCGATGTCCGCCATCGAGCCGTTGGTGATCCACATCTTCGAGCCGTTCAGGACCCACCCGTCGCCGTCCCGCTCGGCGCGGGTCTTCATTCCGGCGGGGTTGGAGCCGTAATCCGCCTCGGTGAGCCCGAAGCAGCCGATCGCCTCGCCCGCGGCCATCGCGGGAAGCCAGCGGCGCTTCTGCTCCTCGGAGCCGAAGGCGAAGATCGGGTACATCGCCAGCGCCCCCTGGACCGAGACGAAGGAGCGCACCCCGCTGTCGCCCCGCTCGAGCTCCTGCATGATGAGGCCGTAGGCGACCTCGTTCATGCCCGCGCACCCGTACTCCTCGGGGAGGTTCGCCCCGAGCACGCCGAGCTCGGCGAGCCCCTCGGTCAGCTCGTCCGGGAAGCGGCCGTCCAGGTACGCCTCCTCGATGACCGGGAGCACCCGCTCGTCCACGAACCGGCGGACGGTGTCCCGGGTCATCCGCTCCTCGGGGCTCAGCTCGTCCTCGAGGGCGACGAAGTCGACTCCCTTGAAGGCCACGTCGCAGGCGAATCTAGGCCGAGAGGGTCGGATCGTCACTCGGGTGCGGGCGGAGCGAAGGGCTCCGCGGGAAGGGCGGCTCAACCGCCGAGGGCGTCGATCACGGCGTCGGCGAACTCCTCCGTGGTCGCCTCCCCGCCGAGGTCCGGGGTGGCCACCTCGCCGGTCCGGAGCGTGCGCTCGACCGCGTCCCTCACCGCGCGGCCGACCCCCTCCTGGCCAACGTGCTCGCACAGCGCGGCGGCGGCGAGGATCAGGGCCGCGGGGTTCGCGATCCCCTCCCCGGCGATGTCCGGCGCCGAGCCGTGGACCGCCTCGAACATCGCCGCCCCGTCGCCGATGTTCGAGGCGGGGGCGAGCCCCAGCCCGCCCACCAGCCCCGCGCACAGGTCGCTCAGGATGTCGCCGAACATGTTCGTCGTCACGATCACGTCGAAGCGGGAGGGGTCGAGCACCAGCTGCATCGCCATGTTGTCGATGATCCGGTCGTCGAACGCCACGCCGGGGTACTCCCCGGCGATCTCCCGTCCGATCTCGAGGAAGAGCCCGCTCGTGTACTTCAGGATGTTCGCCTTGTGGACGAGGGTGAGGTGCGCGGCCGGCCGCTCGGCCGCGCGCTCGAAGGCGAAGCGGATCACCCGCTCCGAGGCGGGCCGGGTGACCACGGTGATCGACTCGGCGTAGTCTCCGTCGGGATCGACGTAGTGCTCGATTCCCGAGTAGAGCCCCTCGGTGTTCTCCCGCACCACCACGAGGTCGACCTCCTCGTAGCGGCCGCCCGGGATCATCGTCCGCGCCGGGCGGACGTTGGCGTACAGGTCGAACCGCTGCCGGATCGCCACGTTGACGCTCCGGAAGCCGCTGCCGACCGGGGTGGTGAGCGGACCCTTGAGGCACACCCCGGTCTCCTCGAACGACGCGACCGTTTCCTCGGGGAGGACCTCGAGGCCGGCGTCGAGGGCGGCCAGGCCGGCGAGGCGCCGGTCCCACGCGAGCTCGGATCCGGCGGCCTCGACCACCCGGACCGCGGCGCCGACGACCTCGGGGCCGATCCCGTCGCCTTCGATGAGGGTCACCGTGGGCATCGCGTCCGAAGCTAGCCCCGCGGCGGAACCCCGCTAGGGCGTCGTCGACTCGAAGTCCTCCGGCTCCCCGGACGCGGTGAGCCGGGAGACGGCTCGCTCGGCGGCGGCGCCGACCGCCTTCCTCAGGGCGGCGGCGAACAGGTCCTCCGCCCCGCCGGCGGGCGGCAGGTCGTTCGTCCCGGCGACGTCGGCCGACCACGCCACCCGGCCCGCCCCCGCGTCGACCAGATCCACCGTGAGGGCCGCCTCCGCGACCAGGGGATCGGCGATCGCGAGGCGGAGGCTCCGGGGCACGAGCAGGAAGCGGGTGCCGGTCCGACGGCGGAGGGTCTCGAGGTCGCGCTCCGCCGCCCGGTCGAGCGTCCCCCGGTCGCGGGCGAGGGAGAGGGCGTCCCGGACCCGCTCCAGGAGGGCGGGGCCGGCGGCCTCGAGCTCGGGGGCGAGCTCGGCGGGAGGCGTGATCCGGCCCGCCGCACCGGTCCGGGAGAGCGCGGCGGCGAGGGCGTCGCCGGCGTAGCCGAGGAGCGCTTCCTCGAGCGAGTCCTCGTCGATCGTGGCGGGGAGGGAATCCGGCAGATCGATCTCGCCCGGGGAAAGGACCGCCACCCGCTCGTTGGCGAGCCGGGAGGGGGAGAAGGCCGGGGCGGCGCGCTCGGTCCCTCCGCCGGGCGGGGCCCCGGCGCAGGCGAGCCCCACTGCGGCCACGGCCGCGATCCGGAGGCTCAGGCGTCCCTCCACTCCGGCTCCCGCTTCTCGCGGAAGGCGGCGATCCCCTCGTTGGCGTCGTGGGAGGCCATCAGCTCGTCGAGGTAGATCTCCTCCACCCGAGCCAGGGCCTCGTCGAACGGCACGTCGAGCCCGGCGTAATACGCCTTCTTCGCCAGACGCAGGGCGACCGCGCTCTTCCGGGCGAGGTGGTCGACGAACGCCTCCGCCCGGTCGTCGAACTCGCCGCCGGGCCACACCCGGTTCACCAGGCCGATCCGCCGCGCCTCCTCGGCGTCCACCGGTTCGCCGGTCAGCAGCAACTCTAGGGTCTTCTTGCCGTCGACGAAGTACGGGAAGGCGGCCGCGGTGATCGGCGGGAAGACCCCGAGCTGGATCTCCGGCTGTCCGAAGCGGGCGGTGTCGGAGGCGACCACCAGGTCGCAGAAGCACGCCAGCTCGCAGCCGCCGCCCAGGGCGGGCCCCTGCACCAGCGCGACGGTCGGCGGCGCGAGGTCCGCCAGCCGGCGGAACACCCCGTGGAAGGCGGAGATCATCGGCCCGACCCTCTCGTCCACGTGATCCTCCACGTCGACCCCCGCCGAGAAGGCCTTCCCGTCGGCGGCCAGGACCAGGACCCGCAGGTCCTCGCGGCCGGCGAGGCGGTCGAGCGCGTCGGCGATCTCCCGGAGCATGTCGATCGTCAGGATGTTGAGGGGCTCTCTCGCGAGGACGAGCCGGGCGACCGGAGCGTCCTCGCCCTCGATCCGGATCGTATCGTACGCCATCTCTCCTCTCCCGCTGGAGTGCGGCTACGCTTCTTCGGATCCTCCCGCGATCTTGACGTGACCGTACTTGATCAACGCGACGAAGAACACCCCTCCGATCGCGTTGCCGACGGTGGTCCACAGGAGGAAATGCCAGAAATCGCCGAGCGTGACGCCCGGGCCCGAGAAGACGCCGGCCAGCACCTCCACCGTGCCGGCGATCGAGTGGTGGAGGCCGGCGAATCCGATCGCCGTGGCGATCAGCCACACGAAGAAGATCTGGCTGATCGTGTCGCGGCCGGCGGAGACGAGCCACGACATGAGCCCCATGAGCCAGCCGGCGAGGACGGCGCTGGCGAGCACCACCCACCAGGAGTGGCCCAGCAGCGACCCGGCGATCTTCACGAACGCGTCGGGGTCGGCCACGCCGAGCGCGGGGGCCACGACCGCGGTGATCGCCGCGAAGGCGGCGGCGCCGATCAGGTTGCTGACGTACACGAGCGCCCACAGCCGGGAGAGCGAGCCCACGGTGGCGCGGCCGTCGAGCACGGGGAGCACGGCGAGGGTCGTGTGCTCGGTGAACAGCTCCGAGCGGCCGAGGATCACGAACACGAAACCGACCGCATACATGTTGGCGATCAGCAGCTCGCTGATCGGCGGGGACAGCTGGCCCTCGACCAGCGTCATCATCACCCCCATCAGGAGCACGCTGAATCCGAGGTCGAGGCCCGCGGAGAGGCCCGAGGTGAACAGGCCCGCGGAGGGGCGCTTCAGCTCCCGGAGCCCGAGCCGGATCTCCTGCTCCAGGATCTCGCCGTATGTTCGGGTGGATTCCTCGGTCGCGACCTTGCTGGTCTTCCGTCTCATGCGAGCGAGTCTAGCCGGAGGAAGCGGCGAACGGAAGGCTCGGACCGGGGGGGCGGCCGCGGTGGGCGAACTATCGCGGTGTCCCGGCGTGGGACACCGCCAGCGCGAGCGCGATCCGGACCAGCGGGGCCACCGTCGCGAAGCCCCCGCGCGGGACCGGATCGGCCGGCGGCGGCAGGTTCGCCAGCAGCGCCTTCGAGGGCGGAAGCGGGGTCGTGCCCTCCACGTAGAGGTCGAAGAAGTGGCCGAAGCCCCCACCCGCGAGAGAGGCGGCCCGGGCCGAGATCTCGGCGTCGGTCCACGCCACCTTCCCCCACGCCGCCCGGGCGTTCATCTCCCGCCACAGGGCCGCCAGATCCGCCCGACCCCCGGTCCGGAGCCGGAGCTCGCGGTCGAGCGCGAGGCCGACGATCGCCCCCTTGCGGTAGGCGAGGTAGGTGTCGCTCGAGCCGAACGGCGGCGCCTCGCGGGCCTCCTGAGCGAAGGTCCACTCCCCGCTCTTCGGATGGGCGCGGTAGATCGAGTCGATCGTCGCGAACCGCTCCAGGTACGCCTCCTCGTCGAGCAGGCCCGCCTCCCGGGCCAGGCGCACCGCCATGTAGTCGTTCACGCCCTCCTGGAACCACGTCGGGGCGTCGAACCGTTGCCACAGATGGACGATCTCGTGGGCCAGAAGCCGGGTGGGAGGCGGGGAGCCGTCGGGGGAGCGGTGGACGAACCCGATCGACCGGGGGCCGTTGCGGTTGCCGCTGGTGACCGGGAATCGGGCGCGTACGAGGGTGACCATGTACCGCTCCACCTTCGATCCGCCGAGGCGGAGGCGCGCCGCGCACGCGAGCGACGCGAGGTCGCTCGCAAGGGTGTCGGGGGCGAAGTCCCACTCCCCGTGCACTCCGAGGGCGACCTCGAGCCCGCAGACCGAGGCCCGCTCCTCGACGATCTCGCCCGCCAGCACGTTCGTCTTCACCAGCGTGCGCGCGCCGTGGAAGGCGTCGCTCTCCCAGCCGGCCATCACCGTCCAGTCGGCGGGAAGGCTCCACCGGACCCGGATCGGCGCGTGGCGCGCCCGCTGCTCGGGGAGCTCGGGGACCAGGAAGAGGGCCGCGGCGGGGGCGTACAGGAGGTCGCTCGCCATCCCGACGCTCCAGGCGTTGAACGGCCGCTCTGCGGTCACCCCCAGGCGGTATCGGATCCGGACGCGGTCGTCCCAGCCGCCCGGGGGTCGCGGGAAGCTCCATCGGGGAGCGCCGTCGACGAGGCTCCACCGCCCGCGGCGGACCCCGGCGACCTCCGGGTCCTCGTTCAGCAGCCCGATCAGCGGGCGGTCGCTCGCGCGGGCGAGAATCAGCGAGTCGCCCTCGAAGCCGTGGAGGTCGAGGGCGACCTCGATCGCCCGGGACTCGGGGACCGGCCGCACCCGGTAGCGGAGCTCGCAGCACGGGACCGGGCCCGGCAGCGTGGTGGCGAGCGGGGCGAGCGCTCCGGCCATCAGCGCGGTGGTGATGACGCGTCGGATCATGGCACCCTCTACTACGCATCGACCGTGCCGTTTGTTCGCGGATCCCGTTCCGGGGATCGCCGGAGCCCCTGCCGGGCCCCGACCGGGGGGATCAGCGTCCGGGCTCCTCCGGGGAGATCCCCGCGCCTCGAACCGACCGGGGATGCGTCCGGCTGTGGCCCATCATCCACCCGTAGATCCTCTCGTCGCGGGTGAGCCGCTCGAGGCGCGAGTGGTCGTGGCCGGGCTCGATCCGGAACTCGAAGTCGGGCGCGTCCGCCTTCCGGAGCGCCTTCGCCATCCGCTGGCCCCAGGAGAGGGGCACGCGTCGGTCGAGCTCGCCGTGAATGGCGAGAAACGGCAGGCTCCCGACGGCGGTGACGTTCTCCGCGGTGGGCGGCGGGGTGTGCCCGGCGATCGCCACCATGGCGGCGAACAGGTCGCCGTGGTCGAACGCCATCCGGTAGGCGCCCCCTCCCCCCATGCTGAACCCGAGCAGGTACACCCGGTCGGGATCGACCGGATAGCGGTCGATCACGTCCTCGACGAGCGCGGCCACCGGATCGAGGTCGGCCCAGCGGCCTCCCGGCGGGAGCTGCGGAGCGACCAGCACGAACGGGAGCGCCCCGCCCCGGGCGAGGATGGCCGGCGGGCCGTACCGCTTCAGGCGGTTCAGGTCGGTGCCCCGGAGCGAGCGGCCGTGGAGCCACAGGACCAGCGGCCACTCCCCGTCCCCACGCCCCATGCCGGGCGGCAGCCACAGCAGGTAATCGTCCACCGGCACGCCGGGGACCTTCCGCTCGATCCGTCGCTCGAGCAGGACGCCGATCGTGTCGGGGAAGGCGCGCGGGGGGAGCGGCGCGAGGGCGACGGCGGCGGATTCCGCCCCGGTGGAAGGGGCCGCCTCTCCCGCGGTGGCGGTGGCCGGACCGGCCTCGCCTGCGGCGCAGGCGGAGAGAGCGACCGTGAGCGCGAGGGCGAGGGCGGCGGGGCCGGACGCGGAACGATCCGGCACCGACGCCCGATCGCAGAATCGGGTCAAGCGGGTCTCCTCGATGGGGTTCGTGAGAAAAGGGATCGGCCCCCGCCAGGGGCCGAACCTTGCTACCCGGGGATCCGCAGAAGGGTCCGACCCGCCCGGCGAACGGCCGCGTCAGGCGCCGATCTGCGCCTCGATCTCCTCGTCGGTGAGGACGTGGTCGGAGGCCTTCGCCCGACCGAAGATCTCGTCGACCAGCCCCGGCTCCGCCTCGATCCCGCGGGACTCGAGCCAGTACACGACGTTCGACCGGCCCGACATGTGGCCGACCTCGATCCGCTGCTCCCGCCCCACCAGGCCGGCGGGCACGCCCGAGTACACCCGGTCTGCGAGCCACGCGTCGCCCTTCTTCTGCGCCTTGATCACCGCGGCGGCGTGAACGCCGGTCGCGGTCCGGAAAGCGTCCTCGCCCACCACCGGGTAGTTCGCCGGCAGCGGGACCCCGGTGGACTCCGCGACCATCCGACAGTAGTCGGGCAGCGCGGAGAGGTCGTTGTCGATCCACCCCAGCAGCTTCAGGTTCACCAGCAGCAGGTCCATCTCGGTGTTGCCGACCCGCTCGCCGATCCCCAGCGCGGTGCCGTGCACCCGGTCGGCCCCGGCCACCATCGCGGTGAGCGCGTTGGTGAGCCCGAAGCCGCGGTCGCGGTGGCCGTGCCAGTCCACCTTCACGTCCTCGCCCGTCTCCTCCACCAGCCGCTTCGCCCACCTCACCAGGTTCCGGGTCCCGTCCGGGGTCGCGTGGCCCACCGTGTCGGCCAGGCAGATCCGGGAGGCCCCCGCCTCGACGGCGGTCGTGTACAGTGCTCGCAGGGTCTCCGGCCGCGCCCGGGTGGTGTCCTCGGTCACGTACATCACCGGCACGCCCTTCGAGACCGCGTAGGAGACGGCCTCCTCGCTGGTCCGACGGATCCAGTCGACGTCCCATCCCTCGGCGTACTGCCGGATCGGGGAGGAGCCGATGAAGGTGCAGCACTCGATCGGCAGGCCCACCTGGTCGGAGATCTCCACCACCGGGTCGATGTCGTTCCGGTGGGTCCGGGCGGCGCAGTTCGCTCCGATCGAGAGACGCGCGGCGACGATCTCCTGCGCCAGCGCCCGCACGTCGGCCACCGCCCTGGGGCCCGCCCCGGGGAGGCCGATGTCGGCGGTGTGGATCCCGATCTCGTCCATCCGGTGGAGGATCTCGATCTTCTGCTCGATCCCGGGGTCGGTGACCGAGGGCGACTGGAGGCCGTCCCGGAGGGTCTCGTCGTCGAACTCGACCGGCTGGGAGGGGGCGACGAGCTCGCCCGCCTCGCGATTCCAGTCGTAGATCAGATCCTCGATGCGGAGCTCGGGCACGGTCGCGGCCTCCTGGTCGGACGGGTGCGGAAATCGGGATCCAAGCTAGCGTGACCCCCGCGCGTGCTCCAGCATCCAGGCGTAGAGCGCGGGGTCGCGATAGAGACGGGTCAGGTCGCCGTGGCCGGCCCCCGCGATCGTCCGCAGCTCGGCGTCCGCCCCGGCCTCCCGCAGAGCCGCGATCATCTCCTCGGCGCGCGTCAGCGGGGTGACCTCGTCACGGTCCCCGTGGAAGGCGAGGATCGGGAGGTCCCGGAGCGCGGAGATCCGCTCCCCGGTGGGACGCGGGGTGTGGGCCGCCACCGGCACCGCCGCCGCGAAGGTGTCCGGCCACCGGAACGCCATCCGCCACACGCCCCCGCCCCCCATGGAGTAACCGGTGAGGTAGATCCGCTCCCGGTCGACCGGGTAGCGGCGGGCCACCGCCTCGATCAGCTCGGCCACCCGCTCGAGGGCGGCACCCGACCAGTTGCCGTCTCCCGAGAGTTGCGGGGCCAGCACCACGAACGGGATCGCGCCGTCGTGGTCGAGCAGCTGCGGCAGCCCGTAGCGGGTGAGGTCGTCGAGGTCGTCTCCCCGGAGCGAGCGGCCGTGGAGGTACACGATCATGGGCCATCTTCTGTCCCGCCGCTCGAGCCCGGGAGGAAGCCACAGCAGGTACTCCGCCACCGGGGCCCCGGCCGGAGCCGCCTCCAGCCGCCGCTCCAGCAGCGCTGCGATCGAGTCCGGAACCGGGCCGTGGGGGGCGGAGCGGATCAGCGAGTCCGGCGGCAGGGCGGCGAGGCGGTCCCCCTCCGCGTAGCGGGGCTCGCCGGGCTCGCCTCCCGGCCGGGGCCGGACCGGGGACTCCGGGGGAAGCTCCGATCGCTCCTCGGGGACGCGCTCCAGCTCGCTCCGCTCCTTCGTCGTCCACTCGCCGCAGGCGACGGGGAGGCCGAGCAACAGGAGCAGGGTCGCGGCGATCGCCGCCGAAGGCGCCGGCTCTCGGACGATCGCGGCCCCTACTCCTCGACCGCCTCGGGGCGGCCCCCTCGATCCCCCGGATCCGCCCGCCACAGCTTCGCGCCGAGACCCAGCGCGAGGTTGCGATACGGCACGACTCCGATGTCGGGCCGCGTGCGGACCGGGCCGAGCAGCTCGTCGCGCCGGATCGTCGCCGCGCGGACCTCGTCGCTCGGGATCGCGTGGCGGATTCCGTCGGCGTCCGCCTCCCGGGCCTCTCGAACCTCGATCACCGCCGCCTCCCGGCCATCGCCTCGCCGGCCCGGAGGGCCACGTCGACGAACCACGCCGCGCCGATTCCGAGCGCCTCCTCGTCGAAGTCGAACTGGCCGGAATGGGCCGGGAACCCGACCGGGCCCCCGGCGCGGGCGCCGAAGCGGATGTAGCAACCCGGGACCCGTTCCATGAAGTATCCGAAGTCCTCGCCCCCCATGTTCGCGTTCTTCATCCACGTCACGCTCGACTCCCCGACCACCGCCTTCGCGGCCTCGCGGGCGATCTCGTACGGCTCCCCCCGATTGACCAGGACCGGAGCTCCTTCGGCGATCTCCAGCTCGAGCTCGGCGCCGTGGACCTTCGCCGTCGACTCCGCCACCCGCCGGACCGAGGCGATCAGGTGCTCGCGGATCTCCGGGTCGTGGGCGCGGATCGTCCCCTCGAGCTCCGCCCGGCCGGCGATCACGTTCGCCGCCCGTCCCGCCTCGAAGCGGCCCACGGTGACGACCGACGGCAGCGCCGGCTCGATCTCCCGGGCGACGATCGTCTGCAGCCCCATCACCAGCATGCTCCCCACCACCACCGCGTCGAGCGCCTCGTGCGGACGGGCGGCGTGGCCCTCGCGGCCGCTGATCACGATGCGGAAGGTGTCGACCGACGCGTTCACCGGCCCGCGGGTCACCGCCAGCACCCCGGTCCGGAACTCGATGTCGAGGTGACCCGCGAAGATCATCCCGACGCCCTCGAGCGCCCCTTCCTCCAACATCCACCGGGCACCCGTCCCGGTCTCCTCGGCCGGCTGGAACAGCAGCCGTACCGGGGCGGGGAGCTCCTCCCCCCTCAGCACCTCGGCGGCACCCAGAAGCATCGCGGTGTGGCCGTCGTGGGCGCAGGCGTGCATCACTCCCTCCTCCTCGGATGCGAACTCCAGGCCGGTCCGCTCCTGGATCGGCAGGGCGTCGAGGTCCGCCCGCAGCGCCACCCCGGGAACGTCCCCGGCCAGACCGGGGAGGTCGGCGATGACGCCGGTCTCGCCGAGGCGACGGTGGCGGATCCCCAGCTCGTCCAGGCGCTGGCACACCCGATCGGTGGTGCGTCGCTCGCGGCCCGAGAGCTCGGGGTGGCGGTGGAGGTCACGGCGGATCGCGACGATCCGATCGAAGACGTCGGACGCGATTCGTCCCCGGCCCGGTGTCGGCGCGGGGGTGGGGTCGCCCATCCCGCTCCTCAGAGCAGCGCCAGCGCCAGCAGCAGCAACCCCGCCAGGGTCCAGTCGATCCACACGCACGCGGGAGGCACGTACTGCGGAACGGGGCTTCCGGCCGGGTCGTCACGCTGGTGGCGCCGGTGGGGGAGGTCGACGGCGATCGGGTGGATGGCGGCCATGGCGAAGGCGATCCAGCCGGCCGACCGCAGGCTGGTGTGGACGTAGCCGTTGATGCCGTCGAGGATCAGGAAGAGGGCGAGGAGGACCATCGCCGCGTTGATCGCGAGGTCCCGCTTCAGCCAGCCGGTCACCCGGGCGGCGGGGGCCTCCTGGATGGCGTAGTACGCCCCCGCGATCGCCATCACCACCAGGCCCCACCACACCAGGGCGCTGGCGACGAACCACCCGTAGCGCATCTCGTAGGCGAGCGCCGACGCCCCCATCCAGGCGACGGTGAGGATCCAGAAGACGACGTAGGAACGCCGGCCCACGGCGGGCTCAGCTCCCCTCGAACTCCGGCTTCCGCTTCTCCAGGAAGGCGGCCGTGCCCTCCTTCATGTCGTCGGTGCCGCACGCCATCCCGAAGAGGGTCGCCTCGAGGTAGAGCCCGTCGTCGAGCCCGAGGTCCTGGCCCCGGAGGGTCGCCTCCAAGGCGTACTGGACGGCGAGCGGCGCCTTCTCGAGCACGTGCCCCAGGTGCTCCCGGGCGGCGTCGAGCAGGTCCTCGGGGGCGGCGATGCCGTTCACCAGCCCCCACCGGAACGCCTCCTCGGCGCCGACCTGGCGGCCGGTGAGCACCATCTCGAGCGCGCGGCCGACCCCGACGATCCGGGCCAGCCGCTGGGTGCCGCCGTGGCCCGGGATCAGGCCCAGGGACACCTCGGGGAGGCCGAAGCGGGCGGTCTCGCTCGCCACCCGCAGGTGGCAGGCGATCGCCAGCTCGCAGCCGCCGCCGAGCGCGTAGCCGTTCACCGCGGCGACGACCGGCTTCGGGCAATTCGCGATCCGGGTGAAGGTCGTCTGCCCCTGGAAGGCGAACGCCTTCCCCTCGGTGGCGTCGAGGCCGCTGAGCTCGCCGATGTCGGCGCCGGCGACGAACGCCTTCTCGCCCGCCCCGGTCACGATCACCCCGGCCACCTCGTCGTCCTCGGCGATCCTCGCGAAGGCGTCCTGGAACTCCGCCTCCGTGTCCGAGTTCAGCGCGTTCATCCGGTCGGGCCGGTTCACCGTGACGGTGGCGACCCGGCCGGCCACCTCGACGATCAGGTTGTCGTAGTCGTATCCCATCGTCGCCCCCTCACAGGTTCAGGTTCATCGGGACCGGCTCGTCGCCCGAGTAATCGTAGAACCCCTTGCCCGTCTTCCGGCCGTGGTAGCCGGCGAGGTGCATCTTCCGCAGCAGCGGCGGGGCGGCGTAGACGGGCTCCTTGTACTCCTCGAACATGATCTCGGCGATCCGGAAGGTGGTGTCGATGCCGACGAAGTCGAGCAGGGTGAGCGGGCCCATCGGCTGGTTGGTGCCGTGGACCATCCCCTTGTCGATGTCCTCGATCGACGCGACCCCGCTCTCCACCGCCCGTACCGCGCCGAGCAGGTAGGGAACGAGCAGAAGGTTCACGACGAAGCCCGAGCGGTCCTTCGCCTCGATCGGGATCTTGCCGAGCGACTCGGCGAACGCCCAGGCGGTCTCGAACGTCTCGTCGCTGGTGGTGATCGCCTTCACGACCTCCACCAGACCCATCACCGGGACCGGGTTGAAGAAGTGGAGCCCCACGGTGCGGTCCGGCCGGTCGGTGGCCGCGGCCATCTCCACGATCGTGAGGCTCGAGGTGTTCGACGCGAAGATCGTGTGATCCGGGCACAGCTCGTCGAGCTCGCGGAACATCGCGTTCTTCTCCTCGATGTCCTCGACCACGGCCTCGATCACGAGGTCGCGGTCGGCCAGCTCGGAGAGCTCGGTGGTGCCCGTGAGCCGCTCCATCGCGGCCTCCTTCTCGCCGGCGGCCATCTTCTCCTTCTCGACGGCCTTCTGCATGAACGACCCGATCTTCTCGAAGCCCTTCTTCCAATATTCCTCGTCGATCTCGCGGACGAGCACGTCGTAGCCCGCCGCCGCGCACACGTGGGCGATGCCGCTGCCCATCAACCCGCACCCCAGCACGCCCACCTTCTCGATCTTCGTATCGCTCATCTCCCCTCCGATCCGGATCGGTTTCCTAGACCGCCTCGACGACGACGGTGGCGCCCTGGCCCCCGCCGATGCAGGCGGACGCGAAGCCCCGCTTCGCGCCGCGGCGCCGCATCTCGTAGAGCAGGGTGATCGTGACCCGCGTGCCGGTGGCGGCCAGCGGGTGGCCGATGGCGATCGCGCCGCCGTTCACGTTCAGCTTCTCGTGGTCGAGGCCGAGCTCCTTCATCACCGCCACCGTCTGCGGAGCGAACGCCTCGTTCACCTCGTACAGCTCGAGCTCCTCGAGCGAGAGCCCCGTATCCTTCAGGGCCGTCCGGGTGGAGGGGGCCGGGCCGATCCCCATGATCTCCGGGTCGCAGCCGGCGATCCCCCATCCGAGCAGCCGGCCGATCACCGGCGCGTCGGCCCGCCCGGCCCGCTCGGCGGTGGTGACGATCACCGCCGCCGCCCCGTCGACGATCCCGCTGGCGTTTCCGGCCGTGACGAATCCGTCCTCCTTGAAATACGGCGGCAGGCCGGCGAGAACCTCCTTCGTGGTCCCCGGCCGCGGATGCTCGTCGGTGTCGAAGGCGACGTGCTCCCTCTTCTTCTGCACCTCGACGGGGACGATCTCTTCGTCGAACCGGCCGGCCTCCTGCGCCTCCTTGGTGCGCATCTGGCTCCGGTAGGCGAAGTCGTCCACCTCCTCGCGGGAGAGGCCGTACTTCTCGGCCAGATTCTCCGCGGTCTCGGCCATCGAGTATCCCGCGTAGGGGTCGTAGAGGGCGTCCCACAGAACGTCGCCGAGCTTCGACTGCCCCAGCGGGATCCCCCACCGGGCGCCGCGCACGGTGTGGGGCGCCTGGCTCATGTTCTCGGTGCCGCCCGCCAGGACCACCTCGCTCTCGCCCGTCACGATCTGACGCGTGGCCTGGATGATCGACTCGAAGCCCGAGCCGCACAGCCGGTTCACCGTCACCGCCGGCGTCCGCTCGGGCAGGCCCGCCTTCAGCGCCACGTGGCGCGCGCAGTAGATGGCGTCCTTGGAGGTCTGGAGGGCGTTGCCGAAGATCACGTGGTCGATCTCGTCGGGGGCGAAGCCGGAGCGCTCCACCGCCGCCTTCGCGACGACCACGCCGAGGTCGTTGGCGGAGATCTCCCGCAGGGTGCCGCAGAAGGTGCCGAAGGCGGTCCGCACTCCGGCCACGAGGACGATGTCGTCGCGATCGAGCTTCATGGGATGTGGCTCCTCGAATGGAGGACGATGGGGATCGAGCGCGCGCAGCTAACGTTCGTCCGCCCCCTCGGGGGCGTCAACCGTCGCGGAGGGCGCGTCCCACTGGGCGCGCAGGGCCAGGGCGTAGCACACCAGCGCCCCGAAGTGGAGCGCCTGCACCGCCGGCCGTTGGGGAGCGTAGGCCACGAAGAAATCACGCACCGCGTCGGCCGCGTCGCCGAGCTGAACCGGACCCCAGTTGGGGAGCTCCGAGCGGGCCTGGAAGGCGGGTATCAGCGCGAAGCGGATCACCGCCAGGGAGACCGTCACGATGCCGAGCCACACCGTCGCCCGCTCCCGGTCGTCCCGGGTGGCGACCACGCCGGCCCCGATCGCGGCCGTCACGGCGATCGCCGCCTGCATCACTCCCGGCGGGGGGAGCAGGACCCGGAACGCGGTCGCGGTCGCGGCCACCCAGTACACCAACAGGAGCGGGTCGAGCCATCCCGGGGGGCGCCACACCACCCCGCGCACCGAAAGGGCGAAGACGTAGAGGATTCCGAGCAGGCCCGCGACGACCCCGAAGGGCGCGAAGCGGAACGCCTCGTAGCCCCGGGCCGGCAGTTCGAGCCCGCCCAGCAGGGTGGCCGCGGCGAGCCACAGGGCGGTGGCCAGGGTGGTGCGGCGGGCGGGAGCGGCCATTCTCAGGTCAGGGCAGGGGCCAGGGGGAGAGAGCCCGGTCGATCTCCTCGTCGAGGCGCTCGAGGGCGACCCGGTCGCTGCCGCGGATGTCGGGGAGCGCCAGCCCCGCTCGACGAGCTCGTCGGCCCGGCGGAGCGCGGCGTCGTCCTCGTCCCCCGGGACGTACCACCTCCCCCGCCCCCGATGGTAGAGGTCTCGCGCCCACACGTAGTACGCCTCGCTCATCGCGATCTGGGCCCGCTGCTCCTCGTGGAACCCTTCGGCCTCCTCCCGGGCGAGCTGGAAGTTGCGGACCGCCTCGGCGAGCAGACGGTAGGCGGCAGCGCGATCCTCCTCGTCGGGCTCCTCCCCGTCCGGCAAGCCTTCGCCCCGGAGTCTCGCGACGGCGGCGGCGTGGGCCCTCCGTCCCTCGTTCATCGCCGCCCGGTAGCGGTCGAAGCCGGCGGCGAGCCGGATCTCGTCCAGGACGGCCCCCGGATCGGTGGGACGAAAGAGGGCCAGGAGGAGGATCGCCAGGGTGAGCAGGGCGAGCAGCGCCCATCCGGCCCCCTCCCGGACCCCGATCCCGGGGGGTGCGCTCAACCCTCTTCGACCCGCGCGACGATCCAGTCCCCCACCTCGACCGTCGATCCGGCCCCGCCCACGTCGGGGGTGGCCACGCCCTCCTCGAGGGCGTCGGCCACCGCCGCCTCGAGGGCGCGTCCGATCTCGGGAGCTCCCGTATGGGAGGCGAGCAGCGCGGCGCTCAGGACGGCGGCCATCGGGTTGGCGGCACCGGTGCCGGCGATGTCCGGAGCCGACCCGTGGACGGGCTCGAACACCCCCGGCCGGCCCGGATGGAGGTTGGCGCTGGGGGCGAGCCCGAGCCCCCCGGTCAGCCCGGCGGCGAGGTCGGAGAGGATGTCGCCGAACAGGTTGGGGGCGACGATCACGTCGTATCGTTCCGGGCTCTGCACCAGCTTCAGGGCGAGGGCGTCGACGTACTCCGCCTCGCTCTCCACGAACGGGAACTCCGCGGCCACCTCCTCGAACACGCGCCGCCACAACCCGTGCGCCTGAGGCATCGCGTTCGCCTTGTCGCTCATGGTGACACGCGACCGAGCGTGCTCGACGGCGTGATCGAAGGCCGCGCGCACGATCCGCTTCACGCCCCGGTAGGTGTTGAGGTCCTCGGCGACCGCCACCTCCTCGCGGGTGCCCTCCTTGAAGCTGCCGCCCATCCCCACGTAGGCCCCCTCGGTGTTCTCCCGGTACACCACCAGGTCGATCGCGCGGGCCCTGCCGTCGGGGCGGGGCCGAAGCGGGCACAGGCCGGGATGGAGGAGCCGGACGGGCCGCAGGTTGATGTACAGGTCGAGCCGGAACCGCAGGCCCAGCAGGATGTCGCGGGCGTGTTCGTTGCCCGGGACCCGGGGATCGCCGAGCGCCCCGAGCAGGACGGCGTCGAACTCGTCGGCCAGCCGGTCGAACGCCGCGTCGGGGACCGTCTCCCCCGTCTCCAGGTACCGGTCGGCGCCCCACGGGAGGTCCTCGAACTCGTAGCGGGTCCCGGTCCCCTCCGCGGCGGCCGCGAGCGCGCGCTTCGCCACCGCGGTGACCTCGGGGCCCACCCCGTCGCCGCCGATCACCGCGATCCGGGTCACTCGAGCCATCCGGCTTCCCCCTCCAGCTCCTCGAGCGCCCCGAGGAGCCGCTCGCCCCCGGGACGGGTGGGGACCGAGATCCGCGCCCACGTATCGATTCCCGGCGCCGTCATCGGACGGATCACGATCCCCCGGCGCAGCAGCCCCTCGTGGATCGACCCGGCGCGCTCGCCCAGGTCGACGAACAGGAAGTTCGTCCGCGAGTCCACCGGGTCGATCCCGAGGCTCCGCAGCCGGTCGGCGAGCCACGGCCGCTCGGACGCGACCAGCCCCACGCTCTCCGCCATGTGGGCGTCGTCCTGGAGGGCGCCGAGCGCCGCCGCCTGGGCGAACGAGCTGGTGTTGAACGCCTCCCGGACGCGGTTCATCGCACCGGCGTGCTCGGGGCGGGCGAGCGCGTAGCCGACCCTCAGCCCGGCCAGCCCGTGGGCCTTGGAGAACGTCCGCAGCACCACCAGGTTCGCGCCCGATTCTATCCTGTCGACGTCCTCCTCGAACCGCTCCCCGGCATCGACGAACTCGTAGTACGCCCGGTCCAGGACCACCAGCACCTCGGGCGGGATCTCGTCGAGGAAGCGGGCGATCTCGTCCGGGCCGGCGTGGGTGCCGGTGGGGTTGCACGGGTTGTCGAGGAACACGACCCGGGTCCGGGGGGTCACCGCCTCCACCATCCCGTCGAGGTCCGCCCGCCACTCCCGGTGGGGGACGGTGCTCGGCGTGATCCCGATCAGCTGACACGCGATCTGGAAGCGGGGGAACGACGGAAACCCGACCACGGCCTCGTCGCCCGGCCGGAGGAACGCGCGCGCCACCAGGTCGATGCACTCGACCGATCCGTTGCCGACCACGACCTGGTCGGGGGAGACGCCGTGGCGCTCCGCGATCGCCGCCCGGAGCACGACCGCCTGGCTGTCGGGATAGAGGTGGGCCCGGTCGCGGACCTCCGCGTCGAGGGCCGCCATCGCCTTCGGGCTGGGGCCCAGGGGGTTCTCGTTGGAGGCGAGCTTGAGGACGTCGGCGACCCCGTACTCGCGGACGATCTCCTCCGGGTGGCGGCCCGGGACGTAGGGCGAGATCGACTCCAGGTCCGCCCGCGGCCGGGTCGGGGCGGCCCCGGTCCGCATCCTCATTCCTCGTCGAGCTCTCGGAGGAAGTGGTGCACGTACTCCAGGTATTCCGCCAGCGCGTCGGCCGCCTCGGTGAGCCGCTCGAAGGACTCCTCGGTGTCGGCCTCCCATCCCGCCGCCTCGCCGTGCTCGGAGGCGTACTCCTCGAGGCCGATCAGCGTCACCGCCAGCCGCCCCGGGATCACGCCCTCCTCGGCGAGGATCTCGATGGCGTCGGCGGAATCCTCCGGCTCCTCCCAGTCGGCCTCCTCGACGAGCGTCCAGGCGGACTCCACCGTGTGCTCCATCGCCAGGTCGAGATGGCGCAGGGCCGCTTCGCGGGCGGTGGGAGCCTGGGCGTAGGTGTCCTGCCCCTCGTCCACGACGATGCGAACGGCCTCGAGCTCGGACTCGAGCTGGTCGAGTTCGGTGAGGACGTCGGCGAAGTCCGCTTCGCTCATGCCTTCCCGTACGATAGGTTCCGCCCGTCGGCTGTCAACAACGCTCAGGCGAGCTTGGCGAAGACCCAGCCGAGAATCGCCATCACCACCGCTCCGAGGAGTGCGGCCAGGAAGCCGGCCACCGAGAAGCCGGGCACGATCGCGGCGGCGAGCCAGAAGAGCAGGGCGTTGAGGACGAGCAGGAAGATGCCCAGGGTGAGGATCGTGATCGGAAGCGTGAGGACCACCAGGACCGGCTTCACCAGCGCGTTCAGGAGGCCGATCACGAGCGCCGCCACGATCAGGGCCCCCACCCCCGCCACGTCGATGCCGGGGACGATCCATGCGGTGAGAGCGAGCGCGAGCGCGTTCAGTAGCCACCGTATCAACAGATCCATCATCCGCTCCTCGGCTGGGGTGGAGTCGTCGGGGCGCGCCCAATATGGGGTCGTCGGAACGGGCGGGCCACCGACGGGCCGGCGGCGCCGGAGCGGACTATCTTGGAAGCTTCCCGTGCGACACGTCCTGGTCCTGCTCGCGCTGCTCCTGCTCCCCGTGCCGCTGCTCGCCCAGCGGGCGGAGCCGCCCTCGTACGGGATCTCCCGGGCGTGGGACGACTACGCGTCCGTGCTCGACCGGTACGTGGACGACGGCCGGGTCGACTACGGGCGGTGGAAGGCGGAGCGGCCCTCGGCGTGGGCCCGGCTGCTGGCGTGGCTGGAGGCTGCGGACCCGGCCGCCTGGCCGATCGATCGCCGCCGGGCCTTCTGGATCAACGCCTACAACATCCGGGTGATCGCCGGGGTTCTGGAGCGGTACCCGATCGAGTCGGTCCGAGAGGTGGGCCTGCTGGGGGGGCGGATTCGCGGATTCTTCTCGCGTGAGGAGCACCCGGTGGCCGGAGAGGAGCGGACCCTCGACGAGATCGAGAAGGAGATCCTCCTGGAGCCGCCGCTGTTCGATCCCCGGATCCACTGGGCGCTGGTGTGCGCATCGAAGGGATGCCCCGAGCTGCGGCCGGAGCCCTACCGGGCGGGGAAGCTGGACATGCAGCTCGACTTCCAGGCACGGACCTACCTGAACGGCCCCGCCGGCCACCGGCTCGACCGCGGCCGCAGGACCCTCCACCTCACCCGGATCTTCGACTGGTACGACGACGACTTCGAGGACGCCGCCGGATCGGTCCGGGAGTACGCGGCCCGCTACCTCACGGGTGCGGCGGCGAAGGCCGCCCGCGACCCCGACTGGGAGATCGAGTACCTCGAGTACGACTGGTCGCTGAACGACCGGCGCTGACGGACCCGGCACTCGAGGGCGCTCAGGGCGCCGAGACCCCGTCCTCTCCTGTGGCCTCCCCGAGGGCCTCGCGCGCCAGCCCCTCCAGCTCCGGGGCCGGCGTGAGATCTCCGGCCTCCTCCCGGAAGACCTCGATCCTCCATCCGGCCCGCCGACCGGGATCCCCGTCGGTTCCGGCGGTGGCGGACACGATCTCGGCCTCGCCGTCGCGATCGAGATCGACGAGCTCGAGCAGGGCCTCCCCCTCCGGCCGCTGGCCGACGGGGAAGATCGCCGCCCGGGTTCCCTCCCCGTCGCGAACCCCGATCGGGAAGAGCCGCCCGCCGGCGCCGGCCCGGAAGAGGCCCGCCACCCCGCCCTCCTCCGGCCCGGACAGCGAGAGGAGCAGCGCGGGTCGGGCACCCAGCGTGACGATCCGCCGCAGCGCGGCCCTCCCGGGCTTTCCGACCGGGGGCGGAGGCTCCACCAGCGGCTCGGTCGTGCTCGCCTCGAGCTCCGTCGCGCCGCCGCGCATCAGGAGGGCCGCCGGCGCGCCGGATGCGGCGCGGTACAGCGCCACCGTCTCCGGGGCGGCGTCGCCGAGGAGGTCGACCGAGAAGACGCCGGTCCCCCCGAGAGAGGCGCCCCCCGGAAGCCGATCGAGGATCGCGTCGAGATGGGGCTCCACCGCGAGATTCCCCCGCGAGGGGCTCCACAGGTAGAGGAGGCCCGCCGCCTCCCCCGCGCCGGTGGCCACCAGGAGGCGCAGCCGGCCCGGGCGGACCCACTCCTGGAGGCGGACGTCGCGGCGGGCGTCGGCCAGGTAGTCGAGGACCGGGTGGCGGACCGTCCGGCCGGTCCGGGTGTCGAGGAGCCCGACCCGCGTCGGGCCCTCCACGCTCCGCCCCTGGAAGGAGAGCCACCGGCCGTCCGCCGACCACCCGATGGCGTCGGCCCGCCCTCCGGCGAAGACCGCGGCGATCGTCGCCGCTCCCCGCCCCCGCGACCACACCCCCACCGACTCGTTGGCGCCGATCGTGGTGAAGGCGACCGCCGTGGTGTCGGGGGAGGGCACCACCCGGGAGATCCGGGCCGGCTTCAGGGAGCGTCCGGCGGGCCCTCGCGGAGGAAGAGCGCGGAGGGTGAAGAGGGTGTCGCCGCCCAGAAGCACGGCGGTGGAGTCCGCCGCGATGGCGAACCCGGGCCCGGCGGCCTCCTCGTCCTCCTCCCCGTCCCGCTCCGGGAGGATCGACACCCACGCCTTCCGGTCCTCCTCGCTGCAACCGGCCACCGCCAGCGACGCCGCGGCCAGGAGCGGAAGGAGGCGGCCGCCCCTCACCGGCTCAGTAGGACCCGCGCTTCAGCAGGTCGCGGGCGATCACGATGCGCTGGATCTCGTTGGTGCCCTCGAAGATCCGGTTGATCCGGCTGTCCCGGTAGAATCGCTCGGGCCACATCTCCGCCGAATACCCCATCCCGCCGTGGATCTGGACCGCCTTGTCGACGATCCGGTCGAGCGCCTCGGAGCAGAAGTACTTGCAGATCGCCGACTCCCGGCTGAACCGCTCGCCCCGGTCGCACATCCAGGCGGTCCGGTACACGATCGACTCCATCGCGTACGTCTCGGCCGCCATCTCGGCGAGCATGAACTGGACGGCCTGGAACTCCTGGATCTTCCGGCCGAACGCCTCCCGCTGGCCGGCGTAGGCGATCGACCGGTCGATGGCGTCCTTGGCGGCGCCGAGGGTGGCCGCGGCCAGACCGAGCCGGCCGACGTCGAGGACGCCGAAGGCGACGCGGGCGCCCTGGCCCACCTCCCCCACCAGGTTCTCGGCCGGAACCCGCATGTTCTCGAAGATCAGCTCGGTGGTGCTCGAGCCGCGGATCCCCATCTTCTCCTCGACCTTTCCGACCCGGTAGCCGGGAAACTCCCGCTCGACGATGAACGCGGCCGGGCCCGACTCCTCCTCCCTCTCCCCCTCGACGCGGCAGAAGACCGCCACGACGTCGGCGAGCGCGCCGTTGGTGATCCAGATCTTGGTCCCGTTCACCACGTAGCCGTCGCCGTCGGGCACCGCGGTCGTCTTCATGTTCATCGCGTCGGATCCCGACTCGGGCTCGGTCAGGGCGTAGGCGCCGATCTTCTCGCCCCGCGCCATCGGGGGCAGGTACTTCCGCTTCTGCTCCTCGTCGCCGTACAGGGCGATGGTGGCGGCGCCGATCGACTGGTGGGCGCCGATGAAGGTGGCGGTCGAGGCGCACGCCCGGCTGATCTCCTCCTGGAGGATCACGTACCCGATCTCCCCCATCCCGACCCCGTCGTACTCGGCGGGCAGGGCGACGCCGAGGAAGCCGAGCTCGGCCATGGCGTCGATGATCCGCTGCGGGATCTCGTGCTTCTCGTCGATCTCGTCGGCGACGGGTCGGAGCTCCTCGTCGACGAACCGCTTCACCGTCCGGCGCAGTTCCCTCTGCTCGTCGGTGAAGGACCACTCCACGGGCTGATCCTACACGGCCGAGGAGGTGGGCTCGACGAGGCGCGCGGCGACCGCCTGGATCACGATCTCTCGGGCGCGCTCGGCCACGTCGTCGACCGAGGGGGTGCGGGGCGCCAGCTCCTCGGCCCTCCGCTTCAGGTCCTCGACCGTGGGCAGGTCGGGGCGATGCAGCTGCTCGAGCGCCCGCTCGACCCGCTCTCGGGCCCGGGTCCCGCCCGCCTTCACCTCGGTCACGTCGGGGACGCTCTCGCGGGCCTGGCGGATCCGCTCCGCGATCCGTTCCACCGGGACCCGGTCGGCGAGGCGGTGGGCGACCTTGTCGATCGCGGTTCGTGGCAACCGTCGCTCGCCGGCGACGACTTCCTCGGGCGGCGCCTTCAGGTCCCACACGATCCCGACCCACGAGAGCGCCTTCAGCACGTAGTAGGTGATGTCGATCTCGTACCACCGCCATCCCTGGCGGGTGGACGCCTGGTAGTAGTGGTGGTTGTTGTGCCACCCCTCTCCCCCGGTGAGCAGCGCCAGGAACCAGCTGTTGCGGCTGTCGTCCCCGGTGAGGTACCGCTGCTTGCCGAAGGTGTGGGCGAGAGAGTTGATCGCGAAGGTGCCGTGGTACAGGAACGCGGTGGAGAGGAAGAAGCCGACGAACAGCCCCGGCCATCCGGCCACCAGGAAGCAGGCGGTGGCGAGAAGGATCCCGGGAAGGTGCTCGTGGCGATCGAGCCACCGCAGCTCCGGATACCGCGAGAGGTCCTTCACGAGGTCGTAGTCCGCCGTTCCCCGCTCCCTCGAGAAGATCCATCCCACGTGGGCGAAGAAGAAGCCGTGGACCCCCGGGGAGTGGACGTCGTGGACGGTGTCCGAGTGCTTGTGGTGATGGCGGTGCTTCGCGGACCACCACAGCACCCCCTTCTGGAGCGACGTCTGGGAGAGGAACGCCAGCACGAACTGGAACACCCGGCTGGTGCGGAACGACCGGTGGGAGAAATAGCGGTGGAACCCCGCCGTGATCGAGATCATCCTGCCGACGTAGAGGCCCACGCACAGGAGGACCGAGGCGGTCGTCACCCCGCTCCACAGAATCCCGATGGTGGCCAGGTGGACGAGGAGGAACGGGATCGCGTCGGGGTACACGATGTCGTCGTGGTGCTCGGCGTCGAAACGAACGGTGCCGGTGAGCAGGTCCTTCACGAGAAAGCTGCCTTTGTCGGAGGAAAGACGCGCGGCGCGTACGGTGTCGGTCGACGATCAATATAGGGGAAGGCGGGCCGCTCCGCCGGGCGGCCCGCCGAGTTCCTCCGGTGGCGGGCTCAGTATCGCACCCGGAAGCGGTACCGCAGGGTCGTCTCCCCGCTCGCCTCCACGGGGACGTCGAAGCGGACGGTGAAGGCGTCGAGCTCCTCGTGATCGTGGGTCGAGGAGAGGAGCTCCCAGTCGCCCGGCAGCGGCTCGATCACCCGCACGGTGACGTCCTCCTCCTTGTGGTTGCGGACCTCCACCTCGAACGCCGCCTCCCACACGTGCCCGCTCGCGACCACGTCGAAGGCGGTCTGGCGCCGGTCGGCCACGACGTCGAACGCCTCGCCCACCTTCAGCAGCACCCGCTCGTCCTTCGGCGTGTGGTCGATCCGGTCCTCCCCGACGAGCTGCAGGGTGCCGTCGGTGTCGGCCTGGTAGAGGCGCACCACACCCGCGGGCAGGGCCATCCCGAGGCCGTTGTCCTCCCGGTTGTCGAACGCCTGGTACACCCCGACCTTCAGGTTCTTCTCCCCGCCGTACCGGCTGGTGTAGTAGCCCGACGCGCCGTGGAGCCGATAGATCTTCTCCGTCTCCACCCCGGCGCCCTCGAGCAGGCGGATCTGCTTCGTCTGGTTTTGCTTGATCGTGGTGGGCCGGGGCAGGTCGTACAGGTGGTACTCGTAGAAGGTGCGCTCCTCGAAGGAGCTCGCGTCGGCCGCCATCGCGGCTTCGGCGAGCACCTCGCGCACCCGCCCCCGGCTTTCGCGGGAGGCGCGGTGGATGTCGCCCGCCACGAGCTTCAGCCGGGCGTCGGGGTACGTCGCACCGCTCTGGTTCTTCAGCGTCACCCAGCCGCCGAGGTCGAGCCGGCGCCCCTCCTCCGAGAGGGTCGCGACGTAGTCGGCCTTCCACGAGAGCCCGCCGGTGAGGTAGGACACCTCGACCGGCTCCCCGCCGGCGCGGTCGCTCCTCAGCGTCCACATCAGGGTCGGCGTCGCCTTCAGATCCCCCTTGATCCGCGGCAGCACCACCCGGCCCGGCGGGTTCAGCGCGATCGAGTCGCCGATCTGGTAGACGGTGCCCCCCTCCACCGAGAGGAGCGTCGCCTCCACCGCGACCTCGCCCCCGTCCACGGGGGTGACGAGGGTGACCCGCTCGCCCACGTACTTCTCCAGCAACGAGGCGGGGGTGAGGAGATCGTACTCGTAGTTCTGCTCCAGCACGTCCACGGCGCCGGGATGGCCGAGGGAGCGGAACGCCACCGAGGTGGGATCGATCCTCGAGGCCACGTCGCGGAACGGCAGGGTGAAGACCCCCCGTTCGAGACCGATCCGCCGCTGGTCGCGGACCAGCCCGAGGTCGTCGTTGTACACGGTGACCGCGAGCGAGCGGGGAGCGGGATCGTCGGGGTCGTCGCCGGCCGCCGGGCCGATCGCGGCCCCCGTGATCGCCAGTGCGGTCGCCATCGAGAAGAGGATCGTGCGTTTCATCGTCGCCTCCGGTCGGGGTTCTCTTCGCTTCACTCGCCCCAGATACAACCGGAGGCGCCGTTTATTCCGGAGGTCCGCCGGAGGGTCCGTCGAGAAGGGCGTCCAGGGTGTCCGCGAGCGCCTGCCCCTCGCGCCGCTGCTCCGCGGGGAGGTCGGCGGCCGCGAGCGAATCCCGCCACAGCGCGAGCGCTCCCCGGGCGGCGAGCGTGTCGCGCTCGGAGATGGCTCGGCTCGCCAGGGCCCGGTAGCGGTCGAGGGGCGTCTCGCCGGCCCGGTCCCGGCGCTCCCCGCGCTGCGGGACCGCCTTCGCCATCGCCCGGGGCTCCGGCTCCACCGCCGCCCCACCCTCCGGCTCCGCGCCTTCCTGCTCCACCTCCGCTTCCGCCTCGGGAACAGCCGGGTCTTCCACGGCCGGCTCCCTCGTTTCCCGGCTCTCGAGCGGGGCCGGCGCCTCGGCGGGCCGCTCCCGGGCCGGCGGCTCCTGCGCGGCCCGCCGCCGATCGAGCTCCTCCTCCCGGTCGCCCCCGGCCGGTGCGGGGGCCGGAGCCTCGCGGCGGATCCGCTCGGCGTCCCCGGGGCCCCGGACGCCCTCCTCCACCAGGACGCCGAGGGCGATCAGCGCCGCCAGCACGACCGCCGCCTGCGGAGCCCACCGCAGCAGGCCCCCGAGCCGCGAGCGCTCCCGCCGGCCGGACGTGCGCTCCACGATCGCCGCCCGCTGTGCCGCCCAGTCGGGCTCGCGGCCGGCCGCGAGCGTCCGCGCCGCCGCGTAGCCGCGGCCGACCGTCCCGGAGAACGCCTCCAGCTCGGCGAGCGCGGCGGCGCATCGCGGACACCCCTCCAGGTGGGCGGCGGCCCGCTCGCGCTCGGCCTCCTCCAGCTCGTCGGAGCGGAGGCGATCGAGGGTCGCCTCGTCGAGGTGGCTCTCCTCGTTCACGGCCGGGTCACTCCCTCCATCGGATCCCCTTCGCTTCCAGACACTCCCGCATCCTCTCCCTCGCCCGGTACAGCCGCGACATCACCGTGCCCTCGGGCACCCCGGTCGCCGTGGCGATCTCGGCGTAGCGCATCCCGTCGTCGTGGCGCAGGTCGAACGTCTCCCGCTGCGCCTCCGGCAACCGCTCGCGGCACTCCCGCAGCGCCGCCGCGAGCTCGCGATCCTCGACCGCCGCCGCCGTGTCCCCGGGTCCCGCGATCGGGGGCGCCGACTCCTCGTCCGATAGCGACAGGAACCGCCGGACCTTGCGGCGGCGGAGCACGTTGAGCGCCCGGTTGCGGGCGATCCGGTAGATCCAGGTGTAGAAGCGCCGGGAGGTGTCGAAGTCGTCGAGGTGGTCCCAGGCGCGGACGAACGCCTCCTGCACCACGTCGTCGGCCTCGTCGGCGTCCCTCACCATCCGGAAGACGCTCCACCACAGCCGACGCTGGTACCGCTCGACGAGCGTCCCGTACAGGTGCGGCTCGCCGGCGAGCATCCGCTCGACGAGCGCGCCCTCCTCGGTGCGCGTCCCGCCTTCGTTCATGGTACCCGCGAGATCGCGATCCATTCCGCCGGGGATCGGGAGAGAGGCGGGGGGTCCGGGCTCAGCCGAGCTCGATCGGCTCGGTGCCCGGCAACAGCGCGCCCTCCTCCCGCATCACCTCCGAGGCGACCACCCGGAGGTCGTCGTCGTTGTTCGACCGCACGGTGGCGAGCAGCCGCCGGGCCTTGCGCCAGGCGTCGTTCACGATCCACCGCGCCCGGGTCACGTGGGCCTCGCCCTCGATCCCCTCCTCCTCGCGGCGTCCCCGGTCCGCCCGCGAGATCACCGCCGCCATCCGGTACAGCTCGGCCGTGGCGTCGGCGATCCGCTCGAGCACGAGCTGCCGCTCGATGATCTCCCGGCCGTAGCGCCGCAGGGCCCACTCCACCGTCCCCGCCAGCTCGGCCACGTACTCCGGCAGCGGGTCGGCGATCTCGGCCACCTCGGGGTGCAGCTCCGGCAGGTCGGGCCTTGCGATCGCACGCATCGCCCGCTCCCTCGCGTAGTCGGTGAGCAGGCCGAACTGCTTGATCGGGTCCCGGAGCGCCTGCGCCACCGTCTCCAGCTTCGCCCCCGGCTCCTCGAGCCCCGCGAGGGCGGTGTAGAGGCGGAGGATCTCGTTCGTACCCTCGAAGATCGTGTTGATCCGGGCGTCCCGGAGATGGCGCTCGTAGGGGTACCCCTTCATGTATCCGGTCCCGCCGGCGATCTGGAGCGACTCGTCGGCGATCCGCCACAGCGCGTCGGAGCAATACACCTTGCAGATCGCCGACTCCAGCGAGTAGTCGGTGTCCCCCCGGTCGACGAGGCCCGTGGTGAGATCCACCATCGCCTCCATCGCGTACGCCTCGAGCGCCATCCCCGCGAGCTTCTTCTGGATCAGCTCGAACTCCGCGATCGGCCGCCCGAACTGCTCCCGCTCGAGAGCGTTGCGGGTGGCGAGGGCGAGCATCCCCTTGGCCCCGCCGACGCACCCCGCTGCGAGCCCCAGCCGGCCGCTGTTGAGCACCTCCATCGCGACCTTGAACCCCCCTCCCACCTCGCCCAGCACGTGGTCGGCGGGCACCGCCACGTCCTCCAGGTGGACCTCGGTGGTCGAGGAGCCCTTGATTCCGAGCTTGCTCTCCTCGGGGCCGCTCGAGACCCCCTCCAGCGAGCGCGGGACCACGAATGCCGTGATCCGGTCGACCGTCTCGCCGTTCCGCTCGACGGCGGTCTGGGCGAAGACGGTGAAGATCTCGGCGAAGCCGCCGTTGGTGATCCAGATCTTCGTCCCGTTCAGCACCCACGCCCCGCGCCCCTCGTCCCACTCGGCGCGGGTGCGGATCGAGGCGGCGTCGGAGCCCGCCCCCGGTTCGGTGAGGGCGAACGCCGCCAGTTGCTCCCCGCTCGCCAGCGGAGGGAGAAAGCGCTCCTTCTGCTCCGCCGTGCCGAACAGGACGATCCCCTTCAGCCCGATCGACTGGTGGGCGCCCAGGGTGGTGACGACGGAGCCGTCGAGCGTGGCGATCGTTTCGAACACCTTCGAGTAGAAGGTCGCCGAGGCGCCGAACCCCCCGTACTCCTCCGGCACGACGAGGCCGAGGACCCCCATCTCGCCGAGCGATTCGAGCACCCCGTCCGGGATCTCGCCGGTCTCGTCGATCTCGGCGCTGTCGATGCGATCGGAGGCGAGGCGGCGCAGCGACGCGTTCAGCATCTCCAGCGTCTCCGCCTCGTCGGGGTCCATCCGGGGGAAGGGGAAGAGGAGGTCGGTCTCGATGTGCCCCAGGAAGAAGGGCTTGCAGATGCTCATCGTCTCCCGTCATTCTCGGGTGACCGGGGAGAGCCGGCTCCGGCGCCCACGCGGCGGGCCAGATAGATGCCGCCCACCAGGACGACGAAGCCGAGGGAGATCAGCGCCACGCTGTTCCACACGAACTCGCGGAGGATCGGCTCGGTTCGGATCGGAAGGTCCCGCGCCCATTCGCGGGCGGCCGAGAGGTCACGATACCAACCGAAGACGATCCAGCCCGGGATCACGAGGCCGAGCACGGCGAGCACGCGGAGCACGACGGCGCTCGCCCGGGCGCGCTCCGCGTCGCGCCCGATCAGCCACACGGCCAGGATCGCCAGGGCGACGAGCCCCAGCAGCCACAACCCCGGCGCCCGGAGGGCGAGCTCGTGGACGGCCGACCCCTCCACCGGCGCGGCTAGAGCCCCGCCCCGAGGCTCGGCTGGACGTCTTCCTCGTCGGGCGGGGCCGCGTAGAATCCGCCCATGCGTGCGGTCTCGCGCAACGCCCGGGAGGGGGCGAAGCGGGGCCCGAGCGCCTCGGTCCACTCGTCCAGCCGCTCAACGATCGCGGCCGTCCCGACGGCGTCGGCCCACCGCATGAGCCCGCCCCGGAAGGGCGGCCACCCGATCCCCATCACGAGCGCCAGGTCCCCGTCGCCCGGATCCGCGACGATCCCGTCGGAGACCGCGCGGGCCGCCTCGTCCACCATCCGGAAGAGGCACCGCCGGACGAGGTAGTCGTCGTCGTAGACGGTCCGTTCTTCGCCGGCCAGTGCCGCGAAGCCCAGCTCCTCCCGCAGTCCGGCGTCGGCCTTCTTCCGTTCTCCGTCTTCGTAGTGGTAGAACCCCAGCCCGGACTTCTTCCCGAGCCGGCCGCTGTTCTGCAGCCGGTACAGCAGCGGGCTCGGCTTCATGCGGCCCGGGAAGGCCTTCTCCATCACCCTGCCCACCTTGGCGGCCACGTCGAGCCCCACCTCGTCGAGAAGCGCCAGCGGCCCCATCGGCAGGCCGAAGCTCTCGAACGCGTCGTCCAGCTCCTCGATCGGCACCCCCTCGGTGTACAGGTGGGCCGCCTCGTTGAGATACGGCATCAACAGCCGGTTGACCCAGAAGCCGGGCCCGTCGGTCACGATCACGGGCGTCTTGCCGAGCTTCCGGGCCAACCCGTGGAGGGTGGCGACGGAGTCGGCCGAGGTGGCCTCGCCCCGCACCACCTCGACGAGCGGCATCTTCTCGACCGGGTTGAAGAAGTGGAGGCCGCCGAAGCGCTCCGGGCGCTCCAGCGCCCCGGCCATGTCGTCGACCCGCAGCGAGGAGGTGTTCGTGGCGATCACGGCGTCGGGGCCGAGCTCCGCCTCCACCTCCTCCAGCACCGTCCGCTTCAGGTCGAGATCCTCTACGATCGCCTCCACCACGGCGTCGAGCCTTCCGAAACCGGTGTACTCCGTCGTCCCGGAGATGCGGTGGAGGAGATCCCTCCGCTCCCGCGAGGAGAGCTTCCCCTTCCGCTCCGCCTTGCGGGCGACCGACGCCGCGTGTGCGAGGCCGTCGGCGACCTTCTCCTCGTCGATGTCCTTCATCCGGACCCGGAGGTCGTTGTAGGCGGCGACCTCCGCGATCCCGCCCCCCATCACCCCGGCGCCGAGGATCCCCAGCTCCCGCACCTCCCGGGCCTCTCCCTCGGCGGGGGGCGCGTGCGCCTCCTCCCGCTTTCGATAGATCCACATGAGGTGGCGCGCGACGTCGGTCTCGGCGAGGTCGGCGACCGCGTCGGCCTCTGCCTCGAGGCCCGCCGCGATCCCCCGGGAGAGTCCCGCCCGGACGGTCTCGATCGCCTTCAGCGGGGCGGGATAGTGGCCTCCGGTCCGCTCCAGCACCCGCTTGCGGCTCTGGGAGAAGACGACCTTCCGGCCGATCGGGTTCCGCTCCAGCAACAGCCCGGTGATCCCGCCCCCGGCGCTCGTCGGAGTGGCCTCCCCCTCCACCGCGGCCATGGCGGTCTCCTCGGCCACCCGGAGCAGCCGACCCGGCGGGACGGCCTCGTCGATCAGCCCCATCCGTTCGGCGCGGCCCGCGGAGACCCGCTTTCCGGTCAGGATCAGGGTGAGCGCGTCCTGCAGGCCGACGACCCCGGGGGCGCGCTGGGTGCCTCCCCACGCCGGCAGGATCCCGAGCTGAACCTCCGGGAAGCCGAGCTTCGTCCCGTCGGCGTCGCTGGCCACGCGAAAGGAGCAGGCGAGGGCGAATTCGAGCCCGCCGCCGACGCACGCCCCGTGGATGGCGGCGACGGTGGGCACGGAGAGGTCCGCCAGGCGCTGGAAGACCTCCTGCCCCCGACGGGCCAGCGCTCGGGCGTCGTCGGCCGACTCGACCGAGGAGAGCATGTCGATGTCTGCGCCGGCGATGAAGGTGTCCTCCTTGCCGGAGCGGAACACCACCGCCGCCAGCGTCTCCCGCTCGGCGAGCTCGCCGAGGACCCGGTCGAACTCGGCGAGGGTCTCGCGCGACCACACGTTCACCGGCTTGCCGGGCACGTCGATCGTGACCGTGGCGAGCCCCCGCCCGTCGACGACGTAGTCGAACGCGCTCGCCATCATCCGGCCGCCTCGAAGACGATCGCTCCGCCCTGCCCGCCCCCCACGCACGCCGTGGCCAGGCCGAGGCCGCCACCGCGGCGGCCCAGCTCCAGAAGCAGCGTGAGCGAGAGCCGGCTCCCCGTGGCGGCGATCGGATGGCCGAGCGCGATCGCCCCGCCGTTCACGTTGAGGATCTCCTGGCGCAGCTCACCGACCGGCTCGGAGCGGCCGAGCCGCTCCTCGGCCCACCGCCGGGAGGGGAACACCTCCATGTTCGCCAGCACCACCGCGGCGAACGCCTCGTTGAGCTCGATCAGGTCGATGTCGGAGAGCTCGAGTCCCGCCCGCTCGAGCGCCAGCGGCGTCGCGACCGCCGGTCCGAGACCCATCCGCCGGGGCTCCAGCCCGGCGTAGCCGAAGGAGACGATCCGGCCGAGCGGCGCGTACCCCTCCGCCCGGGCGCGCTCCTCCTCCATCACCAGCAGGGCGACGGCCCCGTCGGTGATCATCGAGGCGTTGCCGGGCGTCACGGTCCCGCGCCGGTCGGCGAAGGCCGGGCTCAGCTTCTCCAGCGCCTCGAGGGTCTGCTGGGGGCGGTACCCCACGTCCTCGTCCACCACCTGGTCGAAATCCGGCGGGACGTAGACCGGCGTGACCTCTTCCTCGAACCGGCCCTCGGACCACGCCGTGGCGGCCCGCTGGTGGGAGCGCAGCGCGTACTCGTCCTGGGCCCGGCGGGAGAGGTCGAGCTCGCGAGCGAGCACCTCGGCGGTCTCTCCCATGTTGAGGCCGCAGACGGGATCGGTGAGGCCGCGGGCGAGGGCCACGACCGGCTTGAGGTGCCCCGGCCGCAGTCGGACGGCCGCCGAGGCCTTCGAGGGCAGCGATCGGGCGCGCTGGAGGTCCTCCATCACGTCGGAGAACTCCTCCGGGAACTCGAGCGGGACGTTCGACATCGACTCCACCCCGCCGGCCACCACCACGTCCGCCTGCCCGAGCTGGATCTGGTTGAAGGCGTCGGTGATCGACTGGAATCCGGAGGCGCAGTTGCGCGCGACCGAGACCCCGGGAACCTCGTCGGGGATCCCCGCCTCCAGCGCCGCCACGCGGGCGAGGTTCGGGGCGTCCGAGGGAGGAGCCGCGTTGCCGAGGATCACCTCGTCGATCGTGCCGGGATCGATCTCCGTCCGCTCCAGGAGCTCGCGGATCGCCACCCGGCCGAGCTCCACCGCCCCCACCTCCGAGAGCGCGGTGCCCGCCTTGGCGAACGGGGTGCGCACCCCGTCGACGACGACCACCCGTCGAGAGTAGCTCCACGGTCGGGACGGCTTCATCGTGTTCCCCCTCGGAGACGGGTTCTCGGGGGTCAGTAGACCGGCTGAAGCTCGGCGTTCTCCCCGGTGAGGCGCACGGTGTCCCGGCCCCCTTCGGCCACGACCTTCACGTTCCAGCGATACTGCTGGCTGATCGATCCCGGAACCGGAGCGGTACCGAGGAGCCACCAGTCGCCGTTGGGCACCGTCACCGTGGCCACGCCCTGCTCGTTCGTCTCCACGGTCTGCACCGGCTTCTCCCCGATCCGGAGGCTCTCGGCCTCGGCGAACCGCTCCGCGGGCCACGCCTCCTGCTCCCACGCCCGGCGTGCCTCGCGGTACTCGTTGCGAACCTCGGTGTAGATGTCGGTCACCTCCTGGCACCGCTCGAACCGACGCTCCTCGCGCTGGACGAGCGCCTCGTAGCGGCCGAACGCCTCGCGGTAGGCGTCGGAGGCCTGTCCCTCCCGGTTCGCGATGGTGGTGGCGCGCTGACGGACGGTCTCGATCGAGTCGCTCGTGGCGCGGTACGAGGCGCAGGCGTCCTGGTAGGTTTTGGCGAGCGCGCTCAGCGAGTCGGGCTCCGGCGGCTCGCCCGGCCGGGTGGCCTGTTCGAGCTCGTCGTACAGCTCGTCGATGTCGTAGGGGATCACGTCGAGCTGCAGGTTGCCGATCGGCACCGTGTCGCCCCGGGCGCTCTGCCCCCGGGCGAGGATCGTGAGATCCGTCTCCGTGCTGCACGCCACCGTCGCGACCAGGAGCGCTGCCGCCACGGTGGTTCGAGCGATGTCCGTCACGCGACCTCCTCGTATTGGGGTTCGACCGGGAGGGTCAAGGTATCCCGCGCCGGGCCGGGGAACAACGCCCGCGCCGCCCCGGGAAGGAGAGGCCGCGTCAGGAGCCCGATCCCGAGGAGGTGACGATGGCGCAGGTCGGCTCGCCGGACAGCCAGCGGGCCGCGAAGATCCGGATCGACTCGGGGGTCACCGCGTCGAGGTCGGCCAGCCACCGGTCGCCGAAGTCCTGGCCGAGCGCGTAGCACTCGTAGCTCCCCAGCCGCGCCGCCTGCGCCGCGTTCGTCTCCGCGGCGATCCGGTAGCGCCCGCGGAGGTGGCGCCGGGTCCGCTCGATCTCCTCCTCCTCCACCGGCTCGTCGATCAGCCGGCGAAACTCCCCCGTCAACCCCTCGGTCGCCTCGCCCACCCGGGCCGGGTCGGTCACGATGTAGCCGATCAGGATCGACCCGTCGAGCCGATCGTCGTAGAGGGAGGAGACCTGGTAGGCGAGTGCCCGCTTCTCGCGCAGCTCCACGAACAGCCGGGAGTCCATGGAGCCACCGAGGATCGCCGCGACGACCTGGGAGGCGGCGTACTCGGGGTCGGCGAGATCGGGGGCCGGATGCCCCACCACCACGTACGCCGCCTCCCGGTCCACCTCGAGTCGGCAGGTGCCGCGTCCGGGCTCGGGAGGCTCCGGGCGTGGCTCCGG
>JAWVZN010000021.1:0-37587 GCA_033722155.1 Gemmatimonadota bacterium
ACTCCACGCGACGGTGGGAGCCCACTACCGGCATCCGCCCGCCGACGTGTTCGCCGCGATCGAGGAGGCGGCGCGCCAGACGGAGGGCGTCCTTCCCTCGCCCGCCGTCGACGTCCGCACCGAGGAGTTCGGCGATTTCGCGGTCGGCTACGACGTCAAGTACTGGATCCGCGACTACGTCGACTCGGAGGAGATCGCCAAGTCGTTCATGACCCACGTCTGGTACGCGTTCGACCGGCACGGGATCGAGATCCCCTTCCCGATCCGGCAGGTGTACGCGCACGAGGTGACGGCGGAGACGGAGGCCGAGCGCGAGCGCGATCTCGAGGAGCGGATCGTCCGCCACCTCCGCGGCACCGAGCTCTTCGAATCCCTCGACGAGGAGGAGACGCGGACGCTGGCGAAGCGGGCGCGGCTCGAACGGTTCTTCACCGGCGAAGTGCTGATGCGGCAGGGGGATCCGGGCGACTCGATGCACATCCTCGACCGCGGACGGGTGGCGGTCGAGGTTACGAGGGACGGGCGCAGCCGGCGACTGACCGAACTCGAACCCCGGGCGTTCATCGGAGAGATGGCCCTCATGACCGGAGCCGAGCGCACCGCCACCGTCATCGCCCTCGAGCCCACCCGGAGCGTGGTGGTCGACCACGAGGCCTTCTGCGGGATCCTCGAGAGGAACCCGTCGGTCGCCGAGCGGATCTCCGAAACCCTGGCACGCCGCCGGGACGAGCTGGAGGCGACGAGCGCCGAGCTTCGGGAGGCGGCCCTCGGAGCCACACAGGAGGACAGGCACCAGATCCTGTCGCGGATCCGCGACTTCTTCGGCTTCGGGGGATCCGAGTGAGGGCCCGGACCGTGACCCGGAGACGCTTCCTCGAGGCCCTCGGAGCCCTCCCGGTCCTCGCCTCCCCGTGGGGGACGATCGCCTGCGCGGGAGGCCGCGCTGGCGCCGGGCTGGGCGACCTGGAGGTCGAGCGCGACGTGGTGGTCGACGACGCCATGTCCAGCCTCGAGCCCGTCCGGGTGGACCGGGTGCTGCGACCCACCTCGGCCGCGGAGGTGCGGCGCATCGTGCGCGCCGCCGGAGAGGCGGGGCGTCCCCTCGCCATCGCGGGCGGGCGGCACGCGACGGGAGGCCAGCAGTTCCTCACCGGGGGGTGGCTCCTCGACACCCGGGGGCTCGACCGCGTCCGCGACTTCGATTCCGATCGCGGGCTGGTGACCGTCGACGCGGGCATCCAGTGGCCGCGCCTGTTCGAGTTCCTCGCCACCACCTGGGAGAGGGGCGAGGGATGGGGGATCGTGCAGAAGCAGACGGGAGCCGACCGCCTCACCCTCGGCGGGGCGCTCGCCGCCAACATCCACGGACGGGTGCTCACCGAGCCCCCCATCGTCCGGGACATCGAGGCCTTCTCGCTCGTCGACGCGGAGGGCCGCCTCTACCGCGTCGACCGCGAGTCCGATCCCGGTCTCTTCCGCCTCGCCGTCGGCGGCTACGGGCTCTTCGGCGTGGTGACCGACGTCACCCTCCGGCTCGCCCGACGGATGAAGGTACGGCGACACGTGGGCCGGGCGCTCGTCGAGGACGCGGCCCGCCTGCTCCACGAGCGCGCGACGGAGGGACACCTGTACGGGGACTTCCAGTTCTCGGTCGATCCCGAGTCGTATCCCGGCTACCTGCGGGAGGGCGTCCTCACCACCTACGAGCAGGTTCCCCTCGACACGCCGATCCCCGGAGGACGGCTCCGCCTCTCGCCCGAGGAGTGGACCCGACTGCTCGAGCTCGCCCACCTCGACCCCGGTGCGGCCACCGAGCGGTACGTGGAGCACTATCTCGCCACCGACGGACAGGTGTACTGGAACGACACCCACCAGCTCGGCTTCTACCGGGAGGAGGTCCACGACGGGCTCGCCGGAGAGGGTCCGAGGGGCGGTTCGGCCGGATCCGAGATGCTCATCGAGCTCTTCGTGCCCCCCTCCGGCCTCGGCGGCTTCATGACCGCCGCCCGGGCGATCCTGAGGACCTCCGGCACCCCCGTCGTCTACGGGACGGTGCGGCTGATCGCCGAGGACGACGAGACCTTCCTGCCGTGGGCGAAGCGGCGTTACGCGTGCGTGTCATTCGACCTGCACGTCCCCCCCACCGACGCCGCCCGGGAGCTCGCGGCGGCCACGAACCGGGAGCTGATCGACGAGGCGCTCGAGCGGGACGGCTCCTTCTACCTCACCTATCACCGGTGGGCCAGCCGCGACCAGGTGGAGCGGGCCTACCCCCGCTTCGGGGAGTTCCTGGAGCGGAAGCGGCTCCGCGATCCCCACGAGCGGTTCCAGAGCGAGTGGTATCGCCACTGGCGCGACCGGTTCGCGAGGTCCGGGTAAGGACCCTTACGGATCGGCCTCGCCCCCCGGGATACACTCCGGCCATCGAGAGCACACCGGCACACCGGGAAGGAGTCCGGAATATGAGCGCGAGGACCGTCGTGGCATCGATCGCCCTGGGCGTCGCCCTCGGCTGCGCCGAGGGTCCCCCGCAGAACGGTGACGACGAGATCCTCCTGGAGGAGGCGGACGGGGCCGCCGAGGCGACCGTCTACTGGGCTCCCGACACCCTGTCGGAGGAGGCGATCGAGGCCGGCCGCCGCGACACCTCCTGGCGACTGGTGGTCGGCGACGAGCCCCGTTACCCGGAGGTCGAGTCTCTCCCGTCGACCGCGGTGCTCGATACCGCGGGGTTCGCGACGGCCGGGCCCCCGGATACCGCGCGGACGGCCGACTCCCCGCCCCGCGACACGCTTCCGCGTATCGAGCTCCCCCTGGAAGGGGATCGGGACGACCTCTCCGTGTTCCACGTCCAGGTGCTGCTCGACCGGGCCCGCTTTTCGCCCGGGGTGCTCGACGGCAAATGGGGGAAGAACACCGAGAAGGCGATCTACTGGCTCCAGCGGGGCGAGGGGGTGGAGGCCACCGGGACGGTCGACTCGCTCACCTACGAGCGCCTCGTCCGGGTGGCGGGGAATCCCGACCGGTACGTCCGTACGGTGGTCCTCACCGAGGAGGACGTGGCGGGCCCCTTCGTCTCGATTCCGGAGAGCCCGTGGCAGCAGGCGGATCTCGCGTGCCTCTGCTACCGGTCGGTCGGCGAGAAGGTGGCCGAGCGCTTCCACGCCACGCCGGGGATGCTCTCCCGGCTCAACCCGGACGTCGTGCTCGATTCGCTCCGCGCCGGCGACTCGCTGCGGGTTCCGAACGTGGAGGGGATCGAGCTGACCGACGCGGGCGAGGGGAAGGCCGCCCCCGGGGCGGGTGAGGAAACGCTGGCCTCCCGGGACACGCTCGCCGGGGCGGACGTCGCACGGGCCGACGCCGGCGACGTCGCCCGGATCGTGATCTCCGACGCCGGCCACTGGCTCCACGCGCTCGACGAGGACGGGAGGATCCTGTATCACTTCCCCACCACCCTCGGCTCCCAGTACAACCCCTCCCCCGAGGGACGCCTGGAGATCACGTCGATCTCCTTCGATCCCTGGTTCCACTTCCAGCCGGCCCTGTTCGACGAGGTGGACGACTCCGAGCCGGACGTGAAGCTCCCCCCGGGTCCCAACAGCCCGGTCGGGATCGTGTGGATGGCCCTGTCGAAGCCCCACTACGGGATCCACGGAACCGCCCGCCCGGAGACGATCGGCTACGTGACCTCCCACGGCTGCATCCGGCTGACCAACTGGGACGCCCGCTTTCTGGCCGAGCGCACCCGCACGGGCGTTCCGGTGGAGTTCGTCGACCTCCGCGGGCGCGGGGGCGAGGCGGACGAGCGTCGGCCGGCGACCCGCTGAGAGGTTCCGGACGCGGTCCCGGCTAGGTGCGGTACCGCTCGAGGAAGCGCAGCGGGGGATCGGGCTCCATCGGCCCCCGCCAGGCGACGTGCCCGTCGGGGCGGACGAGGTAGAGCGCGCCCTCGGATCCCACGCCATAGCGCTCTCCCGCCTCTCCCGTCGGATCTTGCAGCACCCTCCGGGCGGTTGCCGCCCCCGCTCCCACCATCTCCACGTCGGGGCGGAGAATCCAGTGCACGCGCGCCGCTCCGCCCAGCGCCGATGCGAGGCGGCCCCGGAAGTCGACGAGCAGGGGGTCGGCGCGACCACCGAGGCGCTCCAGCCGCTCGGGCAGGAACCCCAGCGCGACGTGCCGGGGCCCGCGGAGCAGCTCGAAGAGCCGCCGCTCGGATCCACCTCCCGTCTCCCGGAGCCGGACGTCCGGGGCCCGCGCCCCGGGCGACGGCCCTCCCCTGAAGGAGGCGCCCTCTCCCTCGGCGACGATCGGGCTGTCGTCGTAGGAGATCGCGATCTGTGATACGGCCCGGCGGAGCCGCGCCACGACGGGCTCGAACCCGAGTGCCAACGCGGGGAGGACGCGGCGGGCGAGCCGCGCCGGCACGCTCTGCCCCATCGCGATCCGGAACGCGACATCGGTCCACCGGAGGACCCGCTCGGCGATGGGGCGCCGCTCCGCGTCGTAGGTGTCGAGCAGGGAGGAGCCCGCGAGACCCCGGGAGACGAGGGCCATCTTCCAGACGAGGTTGTGGGCGTCCTGGATACCGGTGTTCATCCCCTGGGCCCCGATCGGGCTGTGGATGTGGGCGGCGTCGCCGGCCAGGAAGACGCACCCGGAGCGGAACCGCGGCACCATCCGGCGGTGGAGCCGGAAGCGGGCCATCCACTCCGGTCTCGAGAGCCGCGCCTCGACCCGGGCCACCTCCGCGACGATCCGCTCGAACTCCTCGAGGTCGGGATCCTCCCCCGTCTCCTCGCCCGGCCGCCGGGTCGCGATCAGCCGGTAGACGCTCTCTTTGCCCATCGGGATCGCCACCAGGAGGTCGGAGCCGGAGAAGAAAGCGTGGAACTCGCCCCCGGCCAGCCCCCACTCGATCGCCACGTCGGCGAGCACGAACTCCTCGGGATACTCCGCCCCCTCGAAGGGCAGCCCCACCGCGTGGCGCGCGGTGCTGTGGGCCCCGTCGGCCCCGATCATCCACCGTGCCTGCACCCTCTCCTCCCCGCCGTCGCGGCGGAGGGTCGCGTGGATCGAACCGTTCTCCTCGCGCAGATCGGCCGCCTCCACCTCCCGCTCCACCACCACCCCGCCGGCGGCGAGGCGATCGATCATCAGCCGCTCCGTCTCGCTCTGGGCGAGCACGAGGAGGTTCGGGTAGGGGCTCTCGATCCCGTCGAGCCGGAGCTCGGCGATCCGGCCGCCGTCGACGTGGAGGTTTCCCTTCCGGCCCACCCACCCCTGCTCGACCGCCCGGCCGGCGATCCCCCAGTCGTCGAACACCTCCAGCGTGCGGGGCATCACCCCCAGCGCCTTGGAGTGGACGGAGGGTCCCGCGCGGCGGTCGACGATCCGGAACGTGAGGCCGTGGCGCGCCGCCTCGATCCCCGCGGCGAGGCCGGTGGGCCCGGCGCCGACGATCAACAGGTCCATGTCGAACATCGGACCCGTCGGCGCGCGGCCCTCAGGCGCCGGGATCGCCCAGCAGGTCGGCGAGGGTGGCGAGATCCACGTTCCCGCCGGACAGGATCACGCCGATCCGCTCGGCGTCCGGCGGCAGCAATCCCTCGAAGACGGCCGCGGCGGCGAGCGCTCCGGTGGGCTCGACCAGCAGCTTCATCCGGGTGAGCAGCAGCGCCGTCGCCTCCACCAGGGCCGGGTCGGGGACGCGGACCACGCCGGCGGCGCGGCGCTGGACGATCGGGAAGGTGAGCTCGCCGGGGGAGCGGGCCCGGGCCCCGTCGGCGATCGTGTCGGGAGGCTCGATCCGGATCCGCTCTCCCGACTCGAGCGAGCGCGCGGTGTCGTCGGCCAGGGCGGGCTCGGCCCCCCAGGCGGGCACCGGTCGAGGATATCCGGCCGCCGCCGTGGCGGTTCCGGCGAGCAGGCCCCCGCCTCCGACCGGCGCCACGATCGCGTCGAGCCCGAGGTCGTCCTCGAGCAGCTCGAGGGCGGCGGTCCCCTGGCCGGCGATCACCCACGGGTCGTCGTAGGGGGGGACGATCACCCGCCCCTCCGCCTCCGCGATTCCGCGGGCGACCTCCACCCGGTCCTCGGTGCGGCGGTCGTACTCGACGACCGTGGCGCCGTATCCGCGGGTCGCCTCCATCTTGGCCCGGGGGGCGTCGGAGGGCATCGCGATCGTGGCGTGGGAGCCCGCGGCCCGCGCCGCCAGCGCCACCGCCTGGGCGTGGTTGCCGGAGGAGTAGGCCACGACCCCGCGCTTTCGCTCGGCGTCGGTGAGGGTGAGGAGCTTGTTCGTGGCTCCCCGGATCTTGAACGCGCCACCCCGCTGCAGGTTCTCGCACTTGAAGAAGAGTCGCCGGCCCGTCCGCTCGTCGAGCAGCCGTGAGGTCATGACCGGGGTCCGGTGGGCGTGCCCGGCGATCCGGTCGCGGGCCGCCACCACGTCATCGAACTCGACGACCGGCTCCGGAGTCGACGCGGTGTCGGGATCCTCCATCCCTACGCGGCCCGGTCGCCGTCGCCGGCGGACGCCTCTTCCGCCGCCCCCGACAGCCGGCTCTCCACCTCGGCCACCCTCCGCTTCACCTCGACCACGCTGTCGGGGTTCAGCGACATCGAGTCGATCCCCTGTTCCACCAGGAAGGCTGCGAATTCGGGATGGTCGCTGGGAGCCTGGCCGCAGATCCCCACTTTGCACCCCTTCTTCGAGGCGACGGCGATCACCTCGGCGATCATCGCCTTGACCGCGTCGTTCTCCTCGTCGAACAGCTCGCCCAGCTTGCCGGAGTCGCGATCGACCCCCAGCACGAGCTGGGTGAGATCGTTGGATCCGATCGAGAAGCCGTCGAAGCGCTCGGCGAACCGGCCGGCGAGCACGACGTTCGAGGGGACCTCGCACATCATGAACACCTCGAGTCCGTCCCTCCCCCGCTCGAGCCCGTTGTCGGCCAGCACCCGCAGCACCCGATCGGCCTCCTCGACGGTGCGGCAGAACGGGATCATCACCACCACGTTGTCCAGACCGATCTCCCCGCGCACCATGCGAATCGCCCGGCATTCCAGGGCGAAGCCCTCCCGGTACTCCTCGCTGTAGTAGCGGGAGGCCCCCCGCCAGCCGAGCATCGGGTTCGCCTCGGGCGGCTCGAACTGCGCGCCCCCGATCAGGTCGGCGTACTCGTTGGTCTTGAAGTCGCTCATCCGGACGATCACGGGGGCCGGATACTGGCTGGCCGCGATCTTCGCGATCCCGCGCGCGAGCCGCTCCACGAAGAACCCGGCGCGGTCCGCGAATCCGGCGGTGAGCCGGAGGATCTCCTCGCGCACCTCCGGGTCCTCGAGCTCGTGGAAGCGGATCAGCGCCATCGGGTGGATCTTGATGAAGTTGTTGATGATGAACTCCATCCGGGCGAGCCCGATCCCCTCGCACGGAAGCCGCCACCACCGGAACGCCGCCCCGGGGCTCGCGATGTTGAGCATGATCCGGGTGCGGGTCTCGGGGACGTCCTCCACGTCGAGGTCCCGCGATTCGAACGCGAGGCGGCCGGGATAGACCCGGCCCTCGTCGCCCTCGGCGCAGCTGAGCGTCACCTCCTGGTCGGGCTCGAGGACCCGCGTCGCGCTGCCGGTGCCGACGACCGCGGGGATGCCCAGCTCGCGGGAGACGATGGCGGCGTGGCAGGTGCGCCCTCCCTGGTCCGTGATGATCCCGGCCACCCGCTCCATGATCGGCCCCCAGGCGGGGTCGGTCATCTCCGTCACCAGGATGTCGCCCGACTCCACCCGGTCGGACTCCTCGGGGCTGGTGAGCCGCACCACCCGGCCGGCCGCGATGGACCCGCCCACGCTGATGCCGGTGAGCAGCGGCTCGCCCTCCTCCTTCATGGAGTACACCTTGAGCGACGCCACGGCGGAGGCCTGGGAGTGGACGGTCTCGGGTCGCGCCTGGACGATGAAGAGCTGCCCGCTCTCCCCGTCCTTCGCCCACTCGATGTCCATGGGCCGTCCGTAGTGCTCCTCGATCGTGGACGCCCACCGCGCGAGCTGGAGGATCTCGTCGTCGTCGAGGACGAAGGCGCGCCGCTCGGCCCGGGAGGTCTCGACGGTGACCGTCGGACCCTCCACCCGGGTGGGGATCACCATCTTCTTCGCCTTCTCGCCGCACGACTTCTCGATGATCGGCATCCGGTGCGGGCGGCCGAGCAGGGGTTTGAACACCAGATACTGGTCGGGGATGATCGCACCCTGCACCACCAGCTCCCCGATTCCCCAACCGGCGTTGATCAGCACCACGTCGGGAAAGCCGCTCTCGGTGTCGATGGTGAACATCACGCCGGAGCCCGCCTTGTCGGAGCGGACCATCTTCTGGACCCCGATCGACAGCGCCACCTCGAGCTGGGAGAACTCCCGCTTGGCGCGATAGGCGATCGCCCGGTCGGTGAACAGCGACGCGTAGCACTCGAGGCAGGCGTCAAGCAGGTCACGCTCGCCCTCGACGTTGAGGAAGGTGTCGAGCTGGCCGGCGAAGCTCGCTTCCGGCAGATCCTCCGCCACGGCGCTCGAGCGCACCGCGACGTCGGCGTCGCCGTCGCCGTAGGTCTCCGAAAGGTCCCGATACGCCTCCCGGATCGCCTCCTCGAGATCTCTCGGGAAGGACGCGTCCCGGAACCTGGCCCGGATCGCGCGGCCCACCTCCGAGAGGCCCGCCTCGTCGGCGTCGAAGCGGGAGAGGCGCTGCTCGATCTCGCCCTCGAGATCGTTGTGCTCGACCAGACGCCAGTACCCCTCGGTGGTGATGGCGAAGCCGCGGGGGACGCGGATCCCCGCTCCCTCCAGGGTGGCGATCATCTCGCCCAGCGACGCGTTCTTCCCCCCGACCGAGGCGATGTCCTCCGAGTCGAAGGCCTCGAAGCGACGGATGTAGGGGGAGTCGCTCATGGCGGTGCCATCCTACGGGAGAGTGCCCGCGACCTCCGTCATCCAGGTGACTCGCTCTTTCTTCCTGCCCGAGGACATGCAATATAGGGGCCGGAAGGCCGGCCTCGTCGGCGGACGACCGGACGAAAGCGCCCCTCTCGCCGGCGGCGGAGAGGGGCGCCTCGGACCCGCGCCGGGAGAGCCCTCAGGAGGTCCCGCCGGCCTCGTCCTCCGTCTCGCCGCCGGTCTGGCCGCCGGCCTCGGCCTCTCCGGCTTCACCCTCGCCCACTCCCGGCATCGGGGCGTCGGAGCTCCAGCTGTCGGCCGCGATCAGCCACTCGCCGTCCACCTTCTCCCACGCGACCAGGTACTTGCCGGTGTCCTCGTAGGCCTCCCCCTCCCGGGTCGTCCCCGAGACCTGGGCGGTCCCGATCTCGTAGGCGAGATCGCCCGACTCCGCCACCTCCAGCCGGTCGATGGTGAGCGTGATCGAGGCGGTCGTGTCGGCGTTCAGCCACTCCGCGTAGCTGCTCTCGATGTTCTGCCGGCCCTCGATGCGCTCCTCGCCCGGCGGCAGGAGGACGGCGTCCTCGGTGTACTGCGCGGCGATCGCGGCGGGGTCGTTGTTCTCGACCGCCGCCTCGAACGCGTTCCCGAGCGAGTCGAGCGTCGCCTCGATCTCGGCGGCGGTCGTCGTCTCCTCGGCGGCCGTCTCCTCGGCGGCACCTTCCTCCTCGGCGGCCTGCTGCTGGCACGCCGCCACGGGGAACATCAGCGCGAGGGCGAGCAATCCGTTCGTCCAACGATTCATCCCCGGTCCCTCTCTGTGGGGTTGCGATTCGAGTGCACGGTAGAACTGCGAGCGCTATTCTATCCCATCCTCGGCCGTTCGATCAACGGCCCGACCGGACACGCAACCTCAACTGCAACCACGGGAGCCCCGACCCATGTCTCGAACCCGCCCCGGCGTCCTCGCCACGCTGGCCTCCCTCGTCCTGCTCGCGACCGGTCCCGCCGGGGTCCGGGCCCAGGACCTGCACGAGCGGATCGACGCCGCCGTGGAGCGGATCTCCCCGGAGATCGTCCGGGTCCGCCGCACGATCCACCAGAACCCCGAGCTCTCCAACCGCGAGGAGGAGACGGCCGCGCTCGTGGCCGGCCGCCTGCGCGAGCTGGGCCTGGAGGTGGAGACGGGGGTCGCCCACACCGGGATCGTCGGGGTGCTGCGGGGCGGGCGGCCGGGTCCGGTGGTCGCGGTCCGGGCGGACATGGACGCTCTGCCGGTCACCGAACGGACGGATCTCCCGTTCCGCTCCACCAAGCGCACCACGTACCTGGGCAAGGAGGTGGGCGTCGCCCACGCCTGCGGCCACGACGTCCACACCTCGGTCGCCCTCGGCGTCGCCGTGGCGCTGGCGGAGGTACGGGAGGCGCTCCCGGGAACCGTGGTGTTCCTCTTCCAGCCGGCGGAGGAGGGCCCGCCGCCCGGCGAGCGGGGAGGCGCCTCGATGATGATCGCCGAGGGAGCGCTGGAGGACCCGCGTCCGGAGGCGATCTTCGCGCTCCACTCCTTTCCCGACCTGCAGGTGGGGAAGTTGGGGTGGTCCTCGGGTCCGACCTTCGCCTCGAGCGACCACTTCATCGTGACGATCGAGGGGAAGCAGGCCCACGGCGCCTGGCCCCACGAGAGCGTCGACCCGGTGGTGACCGCCGCGCAGGCGATCCTCGCCCTGCAGACGATCCGCTCGCGGACCCTGGATCCCACCGAGCCCGGGGTCGTGAGCGTCGGGATCGTCCGGGGCGGGGAGCGGAACAACATCATCCCCGAATCGGTCCGGCTGGAGATAACGATCCGGACCTACGACCAGGCGGTGCGGGAACGGATCAAGGAGCGGATCCGGGAGATCCTGGACGGAGTGACGGGGGCGGCCGGCGCGAGCTACGAGATGGAGGTGATCCCCTACGCGCCCCCGACGTTGAACGACGCCGCTCTGGCGGAGATGGCCCGGGAGTCGCTCGTTCGGACCGTCGGTGAGGAGGACGTGGTGGAGGTGGAGCCGGTGATGGGGGCGGAGGACTTCGCCCACTACGCGCGGGAGATCCCCGGCTTCTACTTCCGGCTCGGGGTAGAGGCTCCGGGGAAACCGTCGGGCGGTCTGCACACACCCACCTTCCGGGCGGACGACTCCGCGGTTCCGGTGGGGGTCCGGGCGATGGCCCGGCTCGTGGTGGACTACCTGGAGGAGTAGCGCTCGGCCCGGAGGAGCGTCGCCGGGACCGCCGATTCTCCTGCCATTCGAGCGTGAACCGTGCTATACTCCATCCAGCGTCACCCGAACCCGCGGTCCGGAGTTCGATGCAGGTCGCGAGAAACGTGCCCCATCCCGCCACCATCCTCCTGGTCGAGGACAACCCCTCCGACATCCACATCGCGCGGGCGGCGCTCGAGGAGACGACCTTCCTGGGCGAGCTCCACGTGGTGGAGGACGGCGACCGGGCGCTGGACTTCCTGAAGCGGCGGGACGGGTTCGCGATGGCCCCCCGGCCGGACCTGGTCCTGCTGGACCTGAACCTGCCGGGGCGCGACGGGCGGCAGGTCCTCCGCGAGATCAAGTCCGACGCCGAGCTGCACCGGATCCCGGTGATCGTCCTCACCACCTCCACCGCTCCCTCCGACGTGGTGGAGTGCTACGATCTCCACGCGAACTGCTATATCGCCAAGCCGGTCGACTTCGACCGCTTCGCGGCGGTCCTCCGGGAGATCGAGAGCTTCTGGCTCCGGTGGGTGACCCTGCCACCGGAGTGATCGCGGACGTCGAATCGACGGGGACCGCGTCTGGCCGTCCGATCCGGGTCGCCCTCGTCCAGCAGCACGCCGGGCCCGATCGGCGGGAGAACCTCGCCCGCGGCCTCGAGGCGATCGCGAGCGCGGCGGGCGAAGGCGCCAACCTGGTCGCCTACCCCGAACTCTCCTTCGAGCCGTTCCACCCCCGGCGTCGCCCCGAGCGGAACCCGCTCGAGCTGGCCGAGCCGGTTCCGGGTGGCACCACCGAGGCGCTCGCCTCCGCCGCCGCCGAACACGGGGTCGTGGTGGTGGCGAACCTCCTCGAGCGCGACGGCGAGCGGACCTACGACGCCTCTCCGGTGATCGACGCCGACGGCTCGCTCCTCGGCGTCACCCGGATGGTCCACGTCCCCGACTACGAGGGCTTCCGCGAGAAGGCGTGGTACGCGCCCGGGGACCGGGGCGTTCCCGTCTACGACACCGCGATCGGCGCCGTCGGCGTGGCGATCTGCTACGACCGCCACTTTCCCGAGGCGATGCGGGCGCTGGCGCTCGCCGGGGCCGAGGTCGTGGTGGTGCCCCAGGCGGGCCTCGTCGACGAGTGGCCGGACGGCCTCTTCGAAGCGGAGCTGCGGACGGCCGCCTTCCAGAACGGATACTTCGCCGCCCTGTGCAACCGGGTCGGAGAGGAGGAGCGGCTCGCCTTCGCCGGCGAGTCGTTCGTCTGCGACCCCGCGGGAGAGGTGATCGCGCGCGCAGCGAGCCTCGGGGAGGATCTCCTGCTGGCGGATCTCGACCTCGACGAGGTGGAGCGCTCCCACGCGAAGCGCCTCTTCCTTCCCGATCGCCGGCCGGAGCTGTATCCGGGATGGCTCTTCGGGACGTCGGAGGAGCCGGGATACCAGGCATAATCCTTGCTTCAGATGAACGGCGCCGCCGTCATCGATCCGCCTCTTCCTCTCGGACTCCGAGGTCCGTGCACATGCGCCACGCGCCCCGGCACCGCTCGACTCCGCGCCACGCGAGTCCCGTCCCCCATCCCGCTCGAAGCAGCGACACCTGGCTACGGCTCATCCTCGAGCAGGTTCCCGCGATCGTGTGGACCACCGACGGGGATCTTTTCGTCACCTCCATCAACGGGGCGGGGCTGGAGCGCGTGGGACTCGAGCCGGACGAGGTCGTCGGCCTGTGGATGGGCGAGCTCCTGGGCGACCCCGAGCATCCCGCCCTCTTCGCGCACCTGCGCACGCTCGAAGAGAGAGAAGCGGCTTCCTACGAGACCGAATGGGCGGGACGCTCCTACGAGGTCCACATCGAACCCCTCCGGGACCGCATCGGCAGGCCCTGCGGGATCATCGGAGTCGCGCTCGACATCACCAAGCGGCGCTGGGCCGAGGAGGAGCTGGCCGAGAAATCCGCCTACTTCACCCAGCTCTTCGAGGACGCGCCCGAGGGGATCGTCCTCCTCGACGAGGAGGATCGGGTGCTGCGGGTCAACCGCGAGTTCACCCGGATGTTCGGGTACACCGCCGAGGAGGCGGTGGGGCGGAAGATCAACGACCTGGTGGTGCCCGAAGGGCGCGCTCGCGAGGCTTCGTCGCTCAGCCGGAGGATCGCCGACGGCGAGAGCGTCAACGTCGAGGCGGTGCGCCAGCGGAAGGACGGAAGCACGATCGACGTCTCGATCCTCGGAACCCCGATCGAGCTCGAGGACTCGTTCCACATCTACGGCATCTACCGCGACATCACCGAGCGGAAGAAGCTCGAGAGCCGGCTCCTCCGCTCCCAGAAGATGGAGGCGGTCGGGCAGCTGGCGGCGGGCGTCGCCCACGACTTCAACAACCTCCTCACCGCGATCCTCGGCCACGCCCAGATGCTCGCCTCTGCGGCGGACGAGGATCTCGCGGAGGACGCCCGCCAGATCGAGCGGGCGGCGAAGCGGGCGGCGAAGCTCACCCACCAGCTCCTCACCTTCGGGCGGAAGCACGCCGGGGAGCCGCGCCCGCTCCACCTCGCAGGGGTGATCGGAGAGATGGACGCCCTGCTCGAGCGGCTGGTCGGCGAGGACGTGGAGCTCGAGCTCGCCCTCTCGCCCGATCTTCCCCCGATCGAGGGCGATCCCGCCCAGCTGGAGCGGGTCATCCTGAACCTGGCGGTGAACGCCCGCGACGCGATGCCCTCGGGCGGCCGGCTCGAGATCGCCGCCCGCGCCGTCGGCCCCGATCGGTTGGAGGAATCCCCGCCCGGGTCGAACCGTTGGGTGACACTCTCCGTGCGCGACACCGGAGAGGGGATGACCGAAGAGGAGCGGGCCCGGATGTTCGAACCCTTCTATACCACGAAGGGCCACGGCAAGGGTACGGGGCTCGGGCTGGCGACGGTGTACGGCGTGGTGGAGGGGATGAACGGCCACATCGCCGTCGACACCTCGCCCGGGGAGGGCACGACGATCCGCCTCTACTTCCCCGTCGCCGACGGACCGACGGAGGGGGCGGCCCGCTCCCTGAAGGTCGCCGACGCTCCGGAGTCGGGTCACGAGACGATCCTGCTGGTCGAGGACGAGCCCTCGGTCCGCCGGATGGCCCGCCGGGTGCTGGAGGATCAGGGATACCGGGTACTCCCCGCGGGCGACGGCGAGGAGGCGCTGGCGCTCGCCGCCGAGCGCGAGGGCGGGAGGATCGACTTCCTGCTCAGCGACGTGGTGATGCCCCGAATGAGCGGCTACGAGCTCGGCGCTAGGCTGCGGGCCTCCCACCCCCACCTTCGCGCCATCTTCATGTCGGGCTACACCGAGACCCCGACCGTCCCCGGCGAGTTCGGCGAGGGCGAGGCCGAGTTCCTCCACAAGCCGTTCTCGCCTCACACGCTCGTCCGCAAGGTTCGTGAGGTCCTCTCCCGATAGTCTTCCCGCGGAGGACGTCCCCCCCTGTCCGACCCCTTCCCCACCCCTGTTCGGTACCGAACAATCCGTCCATGATGAAATCGATACGATTCCCGGAGTGAATCCACGCGTCCTCACCGCGAGCGTCCTCGCGGCCTGTCTCCTCGCCGTGGCGTGCGGGCGTCCCCTGCATCCGTGGGAGTACCGTCCTCGCCCCCTGGCCGACACGCTCCCGATTCACGAGCCGGAGGAGGTGGGGACGAGCCTCGCCTACGAGCAGCTCTCCGCGAGCTTCTCCGAGCTGGGCCGCACGGTGGCCCCCGCCCGGAAGTCGCGTCTCCCGCCGGCCCTCAACGCCGATCCGTGCGACGAGGTCGTCGACTCCTCCTGGTTCACGAACCGGAACGCCCGCGAGCCGCTCTCTTCCGCAGCGATCCTTCGCGGCTCCCGGCGGGGCGACGGACCCGATCCGTCCGGACCGGTGACCGTCACCTCGATCAAGTCGACGGGCGTCTCCCCCGGCTTCAACATCGAGGACGCGAGCGGGGATACCTACATCCTCAAGTTCGACACCCCGGAGGAGTGGGAGATGGAGAGCGGGGCCGAGGTCGTCACCACGAATCTGCTCTGGGCCGCCGGCTACCACGTGCCCGAGAACTACGTCTTCCACCTCGACCCCTCGAAGCTCGTCCTCGACGAGGAACTCGAGCTCGTCGCGGTCCGGGGAGACACCGCCGCCGTCTACCGGGCCGGCGCCGACGACCCGGCGCGCGAGCTCACGATGGAGATCTTCCGGCGCCACGCTCTCGCCGACTATCCCCGGAACCCCGACGGGTCCATCCGCGCGATGGCCAGCAAGTTCCTCGAGGGGATCCCCAAGGGCCCGTTCGCCTTCCACGGGACGCGCGAGGATGACCCGAACGACGTGATCCCCCACCAGCACCGGCGCGAGCTCAGGGGGCTCTACGTGGTGGCGGCGTGGCTCAACCACGTCGACAGCAAGGAGGGCAACAACCTGGACATGTTCGTCGTCGACCCGCGAAGCCCCGAGGGGGAGGGCCCACCGAAGATCGGCCACCTCCGCCACCACCTCATCGACTTCGGCTCGGCGCTCGGATCGAGGCAGGATCCCCGCAACGGGATGGAGAACGACTTCGACCTCGGCGCGGGGACGCTGCGTCTCGTCACCCTGGGGCTCTACGAGCGGCCGTGGCAGGACATGGACGAGTCGCCCGGGACGCCGCCCGGAGTGGGCTATTTCCAGGTCGACAACTTCGACCCGGGCGACTGGCGGCCGAACATCGTGAACCCCGCGTTCGAAAACCGGACGCCCCGGGACGGCTACTGGGGCTCCAAGCTCGTGATGTCCTTCACCGACGAGCAGCTCGAGGCCGCCGTCCGCGCCGGCCGCTACTCCGATCCCGCTGCGGTCGCGTACCTGCTGGAGGGCCTCGTAGAGCGCCGCGACGCCACCGGCCGGCACTGGTTCCGCCAGGTCTCCCCGCTCGACCGACCCCGGGTCGAGGGCGGCGCGGTGGTCTACGACGACTTGTGGATCCGCCACTTCGGGGGGTCGGCGCGTTACGACTACCGCTTCCGGTGGGGCGCCGCCGACCTCGAGGAGCGGGGCGTTGCTACCCGGCCCCGAATCCCCCTCCCCGCGCCGCCGTCGTCCGTCCCCGACGTCGGCGATCCGGAAGCGGTGCACGCCCGCCTCGAGGTGTGGAAGGTGTTCGAAGACGGCGAGCGGGCCCCGCGTCCGGCCACGGTCTGGCTCGCCTTCGAGGCCGGTGCCTACCGCGTCGTCGGCGTCCGCTACTGAACCGGAGCGGGGTTGCCGACGCTCCGCGCCCTTCCTAGGCTACGTTCTTTCGCCGGCCGCATCGTCCATCGTCGTCCGCCCCCCGGGAGGATCCGCCCGTGAGCCAGCGCCTTCCCGTATCCGTGACCGTGAACGGGGAGGGGTACGAGCGCGAGGTGGAGCCGCGGCGGCTCCTGAGCGACTTCCTGCGCCACGACCTCCGGCTGACGGGCACCCGCGTCGGCTGCGAGCACGGGGTGTGCGGAGCGTGCACCGTGCTGCTCGACGGCGAAGCGGTCCGCTCCTGCCTCCTGTTCGCGGTCCAGGCCGACGGCCGCGAGGTCGCCACCGTGGAGGGGCTGGCCACCGACGGCTCCGAGCTCCACCCCCTGCAGCGAGCCTTCCACGAGGCCCACGCCCTCCAGTGCGGCTTCTGCACGCCGGGCTTCCTGATGAGCCTCCTCCCCTTCCTGGAGGAGAACCCCGATCCGGACGAGGCCGAGATCCGGGAGGCGCTGTCGGGCAACCTGTGCCGCTGCACCGGCTACCACAACATCGTCGAGGCGGTCGCCAGGGCGGCCGCCGAGGGGAGGGGCGGTGACGGCTGAGGGGAACGGCCCCGTCGGCCGCGCGGCCCTGCGCAACGAGGACGCCGGGCTCCTCACCGGCTCGGCCGCCTTCGTCGACGACGTCCACCTGCCGGACATGCTGGAGGTGGCGTTCGTGCGGAGCGACTTCGCCCACGCCCGGGTCGGCGGCGTCGACCTCTCCGCCGCCCGCGAGCAGCCGGGCGTGGTGGCGGCGTTCGCCGCCGCCGACCTCGGCGACTACTGGGCCCCGGGACCGCTGCTCGTGCAGCCGCCGCCGATCGAGGGGCTCGAGTTCCACGCCCGGACCCAGGTGCCCCTGGTCCGCGACAAGGTGCGCCATGCCGGCGAGCCGGTGGCCGCGATCGTCGCCGAAAGCCGGTACGCGGCCGAGGACGCGGCCGACCGGGTCCGGGTCGACTACGATCCCCTCGACGCGGTGGTGGACCTCGAGGCGGCGCTCTCCGACGGCGCCCCCCTCGTCCACGAGGACCTCGGCTCCAACCTCGCCGCCCGGGCGGTGCAGGAGAGAGGCGACTGGGAGGCGGCCCGTGAGCGGGCCGACCTCGTGATCGGACGCCGCTTCCGCTACGACCGCGGCGCGGCCGCCGCGATCGAGAACCGCGGGATCGTCGCCTCGTGGGATCCCGAGCGCGGAGAGCTCGAGGTGTGGGACACCACCCAGGCGCCGATCCCGATCCGCAACGGGCTCGCCGGGATGCTCGGCCTCTCCCAGTCGAAGGTGCGGGTGGTGGCCCCGTTCATCGGCGGCGGCTTCGGCCCGAAGATCATGATGTTCTACCCGGAGGAGGTGGTGGTGCCGTGGATCTCGATGCGGCTCGGCCGGCCGGTGAAGTGGATCGAGGACCGTCGGGAGAACTTCCACGCCACCACCCAGGAGCGGGAACAGATCCACGACGCCGAGATCGCCCTGACCCGCGAGGGGGAGATCCTCGGGGTCCGCGACACCTTCCTCCACGACACCGGGGCGTACGACCCCTACGGGCTCACCGTTCCGATCAACAGCCAGTGCACGCTTCTCGGCGGCTACGACGTGCCGGCCTACCGCAGCGAATTCCGGGTCGTCTTCACCAACAAACCGATCGTCACGCCGGTGCGGGGCGCCGGCCGCCAGCACGGCGTCTTCGTGATGGAGCGGCTTCTCGACCTCGCCGCCCGCGAGCTCAGGATCGGCCCGGTGGAGATCCGGCGCAGGAACTACCTCCCCCCGGACGCCTTCCCCCATGACAACAACATCGTCTACCAGGACTTCGCGCCCCTCGTCTACGACAGCGGCAACTACGCCCCCGCCCTCGAGCGCGCGGTCGAGGCGATCGGGTACCTCGACTTCGTGGAGCGCGAGCGGCGGGGATCGGAGGACGGCGGACCCCGCCGCGGGATCGGCATCGTCTCCTACGTCGAGGGGACCGGCATCGGCCCCTACGAGGGGGCCCGGGTGCGAATCGAGCCGGGCGGTCGGGTGCGGCTCGTCACCGGGGTGGGAACCCAGGGCCAGGGCCACTTCACCTCCTTCGCCCAGATCGTCGCCGAGGCGCTGGGCGTCGGCCCGGAGGAGGTCGAGGTGACGACCGGCGACACCCGGGAGTTCGACTGGGGCACCGGCACCTTCGCCAGCCGGGCCACGGTGGTGGCGGGCAGCGCATGCCATCTCGCCGCCACCGAGGTGGCCGGGAAGGCCGTCGACCTCGCCGCCGAGGCGCTCGACGTCGATCCCGAGGAGATGGAGCTCGCCGGAGGCGTGGCCCGCGTCCGGAGCGACCCGTCCCGCTCGATCGGCCTCGGGGAGCTCGCCGTCCGGGCCAACCCGCTCCGGGGGGCGGTGAAGCCCGGCGAGAAGCCGGGCCTGGAGGCGGCCGCCTACTTCGGCCCCGATCGGGGGGCCACCGCGAGCGGCGTCCACGCGTGCGTGGTCGAGGTGGATCCGGAGACGGCCGCGGTCGAGATCCTCCGCTACCTCGTCGTCCACGACTGTGGCCGGATCATCAACCCCCGGATCGTGGAGGGCCAGATCCAGGGCGGGGTCGCGATGGGGATCGGCAACGCGTTCTACGAGAAGCTCCACTGGGACGGGAGCGGCCAGCTCCGCAACGCCTCCTTCATGGACTACCTCCTCCCCACGGCGACCGACGTTCCCGCGGTGGAGTCGGACCACATCGAGACTCCCTCGCCGCTCAACCCGCTCGGAACGAAGGGGGTGGGCGAGGCGGGAGCGATCCCGGTCGCGGCGGCGTTCGCCCAGGCGGTGGAGGACGCTCTCGACCTGCCGAACCTGGAGATCCTCGAGGCGCCGCTCTCGCCCCACCGGCTGTGGGAGCTGATCCTGGACGCGACGGAGCGGGAGGAGGGCGGATGAGGATCGAGGGGGAGTTCACGTTCGACGGGCCCCGCGAGGAGGTGTGGGAGCTGCTCCACGACCCCGACGTCCTCGCCCGGGCGCTTCCCGGCACCGAGACGCTCGAGCGGGTCGGGGAGAACGTATACGCGGGGGAGATGCGGGTCGGCGTCGGGCCCTTCACCGCCGGCTCCTACGACGTGGAGGTGCGCCTGGAGGAGCAGGTCCCGCCGGAGCGGTACACCATGATCGTCGACGGACGCGGCTCCCTCGGCTTCGCCCGCGGCAAGGCGGAGGTGGAGCTGGAGGAGGAGGGCTCCAACCGCACCCGGATGCGGTACGCCTCGGATCTCCAGGTGGGCGGCAAGGTGGCCGGGGTGGGGCAGCGGCTCCTCGACTCCGTCGGTCGCGGGATGACGAAGCAGGGGCTCGAGGCGCTGAACGAGGAGCTGAGGGCCCGGCTGGAGGGCGGGCCGGGGAGCGGCGAAGGATGAAGCCGCCCCCGTTCGAGTACCGCGCCCCCGACAGCCTGGGGGAGGCGCTCGATCTGATGGGCGAGCACGGCTGGGACGCCAAGCCCCTGGCCGGCGGCCAGAGCCTCGTGCCCGCGATGAACTTCCGGCTCGCCGCCCCGGCGATCCTCGTCGACCTCCAACGGATCGACGGGCTCGCGGGCATCCGGGAGACGGACGGCGGGCTCGCCATCGGCGCGATGACCACCCAGCGCGAGGCCGAGCGGAGCGATCGGGTGGCCGGGCTCGCCCCGCTCCTGCACGAGGCGATGCCCTTCGTCGCCCATCCCCAGATCCGGAACCGGGGGACCGTCGGGGGGAGCGTCGCGCACGCCGACCCCGCCGCCGAGCTCCCCGCGGTGCTGCTCGCGCTCGGGGCGAGCTTCCGCGCGGCGAGCCGGGACGAGCCCGGGGGGCGATGGATCGACGCAGCCGATTTCTTCCAGGGGCTCTTCGCCACCGCGCTCTCCCCCGAGGAGCTGCTGGTGGAGGTCGCGGTCCCGGCGCCCGCGGCGCGGAGCGGGGCCGCGTTCGACGAGTTCTCGCGCCGCCACGGCGACTACGCGCTGGCCGGCGTCGCCGCCGTGGTGGAGCTCGACGAGGCGGGCCGGTGCGCCGACGCCCGCGCGACGCTGCTGAGCGTCGCCGACGGGCCTTTCGTCGCCGAGGCGGTTCCCGCGACGCTCGCCGGCGAGGAGCCCACCGGCGAGGCGCTCGCCGACGCGGCGGCGGCCGTCGCCGCCGAGATCGACCCCCCCTCCGACATCCACGCCTCGGCCGAGTACCGTCGCCACCTGGCCGAGGTCCTCGTTCGCCGGACGCTCGGGCGAGCGGCCGGGCGGGCGCGGGGCGACGTCGCCCCGTGACGCGGGTCCCGACCGCGGCGGAGCCCGAGCTCGCCGGGGAGGCCGGGCCGCGCGCCGCCGACCGCCTCGTCAACCGCGACCTCGCCCCCACCCCCGCCTCCGAGCGGACCTGGAGCGTGTGGAACTTCGCGGCCCTGTGGGTGGCGATGAGCGTGTGCATCCCCACCTACATGCTGGCGGCCGGGATGGTGGCCGCCGGGATGAGCTGGTGGCAGAGCCTCGCGGCCGTCTTCCTCGGCAACGCGATCGTCCTCGTGCCGATGGTGGTCCACGGCCACGCCGGGACCCGATACGGGGTCCCGTTCCCCGTCTTCGCCCGCGCCTCCTTCGGGACCGCCGGCGCGCACGTGCCGGCGGTGCTCCGCTCGATCGTGGCCTGTGGCTGGTTCGGGATTCAGACGTGGATCGGCGGGCTGGCCCTCGACGTCCTGCTGGGGATCGCGTGGCCCGCCTGGGAAACCCTCGGCGGCGCGTGGTCGTTCATGGGGTACGGCCTCCCCGAGTACCTCGCCTTCGGCCTCTTCTGGCTCGCCAACATGTACTTCGCCTGGGCCGGGACCGAGTCGATCAAGTGGCTCGAGACCCTGGCGGCCCCGCTCCTGATCGTGATGGGAATCGCGCTGCTCGCCTGGGCCGCCGACGAGGTGGGCGGGATGTCGGAGCTGATCGCGGGCGCCGACCGGCTGGTGGAGGCGCGCGCCGCCCCCGAGGCCGGCTTCCTGCTCGGCCTCTTCGTCCCGTGGCTCACCGCGATGGTCGGCTACTGGGCGACCCTGGCGCTCAACATCCCCGACTTCACCCGCTACGCCCGCAGCCAGCGGGACCAGGCCGTGGGCCAGACCGCGGGGCTGCTCACCACGATGCCGCTGTTCGCGTTCATCGGGGTCGCCGTCACCAGCGCCACCGTCCTGCTGTACGGCGAGGCGATCTGGAACCCGATCGAGCTGGTCGACCGGATCGCGGCGGGAGGAAGCCCGTGGATCGGGATCGCCGCGATGGCGGTGGTCGTGCTGGCGACCCTCTCCACCAACATCGCCGCGAACGTGGTCGCCCCCGCCAACACCTTCTCCAACCTCGCCCCGGAGCGGATCGACTTCCGGGCGGGCGGCCTGATCGCGGGGACGATCGGGATCGTGATCCTCCCGTGGAAGCTCCTCGACGCCTACCAGACGTGGCTGATCAGCTACTCGGGCCTGCTGGGCGCCGTCGGGGGCGTGCTCTTCTGCGACTACGTCGTGGTCCGGCGGCTCCGCCTCTCGCTCGAGGACCTGTACCGCTCCGGCGGGGCCTACCGCTACGCCGGGGGGGTGAACCCGCGCGCGATGATCGCGCTGACCGCGGGCGTCGCGGTGGCGCTGGCCGGTCTCCTCCACCCCCTTCCCCGGTTCCTGTTCGACGGCGCCTGGTTCACCGCCGGGACCGCCTCCTTCCTCGTCTACTGGGCGCTGGCGCGAGAGCCCGGAGGGGAGCGCCGTGGCTGAGGTGTACGCCGCCGGCGCCGGGGCGGAGCTGCTGCGTCGGGCCGCCGAGCGGGACGCCGCCCTCGCCGTCGTCGACGAGGGCGGCGAGCGGAGCTGGGGGGAGGTCCGCGCGGCCGCGGAGGGGGTCGCAGCGTGGCTCGCCGACACCCTCGAGGATCCTCGCGGGGCGTTCATCGCGACGCTGGCGCCCCCCGGCGCGGGATGGGTGTCCGCGCTGCTGGGGATCTGGAGGGCGGGCGGGATCGCGGTCCCGCTCGCTCCGTCCCACCCCGAGGCGGAGCTCGCCTACGTCCTCGACGACGCCGGCGCCGACGCCGTGCTCGTCGAAGAGCCGATGGAGGAGCGGATCTCCCCTCTCGCCCGCGAGCGCTCCCTGGCGCTCGGCCGGATCTCCGAAGCCGCGCGGCGGGCGGAGGATCCCGCCTCCCCGCCTCCGGATGGCGACGCCGCGGCGCTGGTGCTCTACACCAGCGGGACGACGGGCAGGCCGAAGGGAGTGGTCCACACCCACGTGGGCCTCGCCGCCCAGATCGTCTCGCTGGAGGAGGCGTGGGGATGGAGCCCGGAGGATCGGATCCTCCACTGCCTGCCGCTGCACCACACCCACGGGATCGTCAACGCGCTGTTGTGCCCGCTTTGGGTGGGCGCCACGGTCGAGATGCTCCCCGGATTCGACGCCGACGCGGTGTGGCGCCGGTTCGTGGGGAGCCCGATCACGCTGTTCATGGCGGTGCCGACGATCTACCATCGGCTGATCGCCGCCTGGGAGGAGGCCGAGGAGGAGGGGAGGGCGGCGATGTCGGAGGCGTGCCGCGAGCAGCGGCTCATGGTGTCGGGCTCCGCCGCCCTCCCCGTGCCCGTCTTCGAGCGGTGGCGGGAGATCTCGGGCCACGATCTGCTCGAGCGGTACGGGATGACCGAGGTCGGGATGGCCCTCTCGAACCCCCTCGAGGGCGAGCGGCGGCCGGGCACCGTGGGCCACCCGCTCCCGGGGGTCGCGGTCCGGCTGGTAACCGATGAGGGCGAGGAGATCGGGGCCGAGGGGATGCCCGGCGAGATCCACGTGTCGGGACCGACCCTGTTCCGCGAGTATCTCGGCCGTCCGGAGGAGACGGCCGAGGCGTTCGACGGGGAGTGGTTCCGGACCGGCGACCAAGGGGTGGTCGAGGACGGCTACTGGCGGATCCTCGGACGGCGCTCGGTCGACATCCTCAAATCCGGCGGCGAGAAGGTGTCCGCGCTCGAGGTGGAGGACGTGCTGCGGACCCACCCCGCCGTCGACGAGTGCGCGGTGGTCGGGGTGGCCGACCCGGAGTGGGGCGAGCGGGTGTGCGCCGCGGTGGTGCCGGCGGACGGGGCCGGGATCGCGCTCGACGAGATCGAGGCGTGGACGAAGGAGCGGCTCGCGCCCCACAAAGTCCCCCGGCGGTGGGCGGCGGTCGACCGGCTTCCCAGAAACGCCATGGGAAAGGTCTCCAAGCCGACGATCGCGGAGATGTTCGAATAGCCAGCGACCAGATTTCGGCGCGCCCGAGCGCGCGCCCTACCCCGTCCAGGAGGTGCCATGAAGCCGTACGATCTCTCGCAACCCCTGAACCAGGAGGTCTCCTTCTGGCCCTACTACCCCCCGTTCGAGGTGAAGTACATCAAGCGGAAGGCCGAGCACGGGGTGAACGCCCAGTACATCCAGACCTCCAATCACATGGGGACCCATCTCGACGCCCCCCGCCACTTCGTCACCGGGGGGAAGACGATCGACCAGATCCCGATGGAGTGGCTCTACGGCCCCGGCGTGATCGTGGACCTGACCGGGGAGATGGGCGACGTGGCCGCCTACACCCCGGAGATGATCGAGAAGCGGGTGGAGGTCCGGAAGGGCGACATCCTGATCCTCCACACCGGCTGGCACCGCTACGGCCAGTTCGGCGCCGAGCCCGACGAGGAGCGGTACATCCACCTCCACCCCGGTGCCCACCCCGACATGGTGCAGTGGCTGATCGATCTGGAGATCAAGATCTGGGGCGTCGACTGCATCTCCACCGATCATCCGATGAACCTCCCGATCGGCCGCTTCCTCGGGAAGGGCACCTTCGGATGGCACGAAAAGGTGCGGGAGATCGCCGAGCGGAGGTTCGGGGGCCCCGACGCGGTCGACGAGCTCTTCCCGAAGGACCACTACCAGCTCACCCACAACGCCCTCTTCCCCCACGACTGCATGCACATCGAGAACCTGGGCGGGGAGATCAACGTCCCCGAGCTCCAGAACCGGCGGCTGGTGATCGGGTGCTTCCCGTGGCTCTTCAAGGGCGGCGAAGCGGCCTTCGCCCGCACGGTGGCGTTCGTCGAGGAGTGACCCCGGGCGGCGGCCCGTGCCCGCCCGAGCGCCCCGGCGGAGAGCTGCCCGACCTCTCGGCGCTGGAGATCCGGCGGCGGATCGACGCCGGCGAGGTCTCGCCAATCGACGTGGTGGAGGCGTGCCTCGAGCGGCTCGAGGCGGTGAACCCCGCGCTCAACGCGGTCGTCACCGTCGACGAGCGCGCGCTCGAGGACGCCCGAGAGCTGGAGGCGGCGCTCGCCCGCGGCGAGGCGCCGGGCCCCCTCTGCGGGATCCCCGTGGGGATCAAGGACGTCACCGAGGTGGCGGGGCTCCGGACCACCTGGGGCTCGCCCCTCTACGCCGACCACGTCCCCGAGGTGGACGCGCTCGTGGTGCGTCGGCTCCGCGAGGCCGGAGCGGTGATCCTCGGCAAGACGAACACCCCCGAGTTCGCCGCCGGCGGCAACACGTGGAACGACGTGTTCGGCCGCACCCGCAACCCGTGGGACCCCTCCCGCAGCGCCGGCGGGTCGACCGGCGGGGGCGCGGCGGGGCTCGCCACCGGGATGATCGCCCTCGCCGAGGGGACCGACCTCGGGGGGAGCCTCCGGATCCCCGCCTCCTTCTGCGGAGTGGTGGGCCTGCGGCCTTCCGTCGGTTTGGTGCCGACCCGGCCCACGAACTGGCTGTGGGACACCCACCAGGTCACCGGAACGATGGCGCGGACCGCGGCCGACGTGGCCCTCTCGCTGCAGGCGGTCGCAGGGCCCGACCGGTGGCATCCGCTGGCCGAGCCGGTCGCCGGCCGCGATCTGCCGGCCGCCGTGGCGGCGGGACCCGCTCCGGGGCTCCGGATCGCGTGGTGCCCCGACCTCGTCGGGATCGGGATCGACCCCGGGGTGGAGGGGGTGTGCCTCGAAGCGGTCGAGGCGCTGGAGGCCGAGGGCCACCTCGTGGAGAAGGTCGACCTCGATCTATCCTTCGGCCGCGACGCCTTCCTCGCCCTTCGCGGGCTCTGGTTCGTGGTCCACATGTGGCCGCGGCTCGAGCGGCTGGACGAGCTCGGGGTGAACGTGCGGAGCAACACGCGGGCGGGCCTCGAGGTCACGACCCGTGAGATCGCGGCGGCCGAGCACGCCCGGGCCAGGATCCGCGAGATCTTCCGGGAGCTGTTCGAGCGCCACGACCACCTGCTCACCCCCACGATGGCGGTGCCCCCCTTCCCGGTCGAGGAGAATTACCCGGAGTCGGTCGCCGGGGAAGAGATGGAGACCTACATCGACTGGGTGGCGCCCACCTTCGTGCCGAACCTCGCCGCGCTGCCGATCGCCTCGGTGCCGGCGGGGCTTGATGCGGGCGGGCTTCCGGTCGGACTCCAGGTGATCGGCCCGCCCCGCGCCGAGGAGGCGGTGCTCGCGCTCGCGGGACGGATCCAGGAACTCCGCCCGATCGGCTCGCCGGATCTCCCCGCCCCGTAGGGAGCTGATCCGGGCTCGGGCCGCCCGTTCGCGGCCGGTTCGCTCGATCCCCCGGGCAGGCTTCCGTCCGGCTCGAGGCCCCAGAAGATGTTCACCTCGCGCACCAGCGCCCGATAGCGGGGATCCTTCCGCAGGCGGCCGAGGGCCCCCGGGAAAAAGTACCGGAAGTGCTCCGTCTCGAAGGAGTGCCAGTCGCGAACCCGCCGGAACGCCTCGAAGGCCTCGTCCTCCTCCCCGAGGGCGGCGTGGACCAGGCCGGCGGAGAACGGATGGCGATCCCGATCGATCTCTTCCAGCAGCGCGCGGGCCCGACCCTCCTCCCCGGTGGCGACGTGATTCGCCGCGAGGGCAGCCCGGATCTCCGCGTGGGTCGGGATCCCCTCGGGTGGCACGAGCGGCCGGGACTTCGACAGCGAGGCCTCGGCCTCGTCGAACCGCCCCATGTGGTGCAGGACGAGCCCCTCCCAGTAGTGGGTGAGGCCGTAGCCGGGCTGGATCTCGACCGCGCGCCGGGCCTCGGCGAGCGCCTCCTCCTTCCTGCCGTTCGCCAGGTACGCCTCCGACAGGTACACGCGATAGGCGGGAGCCAGCGGGTTGAGCTCCACGGCGCGCTCCGAGGGCTCCACCCCCTCGTTCGGATTCCCGAGCAGGAGGTGCACCCAGCCCAGCCAGATGTAGGTCTCGGCGTAGCTGGGCTGCAGCTCGACGGCCCGCTCGAGCTCCCTCAGGGCGGCCGGGCCATCGCGATCGAGGGAGTGGAGGATCCCCAGCGAGGAGTGGGCCTCCGCCAGGTCCGGTTCGATCTCCAGCGCCCGGCGGGCCGCCCGGAACGGATCGACCGCGTCCGACGGGGCATCGTAGCCGTAGACCCCGAGCAGCGCGAGGACGTCGGCCATGCCGGCCCAGGCGAGCGCGTAGTCCGGGTCCCGCTCGACCGCACGCTCGAAGTACTCCACCGCCCGCCGCATCGCGTCCTCGGTCCGCTGGTCCATCAGGCCGCGCCCCTGCACGTAGAGGCGGTACGCCTCGAGATCGGCGGTGGGCGCCCGCTCCAGGACCCGCCGCTCCTCGCGGGTGAGCTGCGTCTCCAGGGCGCCGACGATCTCCTTGGTGAGCTCGCCCTGGATCTCGAAGAGGTTCTCCGCCGTCAGCTCCCGCCGGTATCCCTTCGCCCACACCTGCCGGTCGCGTCGCACGTTCACGAGGCGGGCGTTCACCTGCACCTGATCTCCCACCTGCTGGATCTCCCCCTGGAGGACCCACCGGGCCCCCAACTCCTTCGCGATCTCCGCCAGGGGCCGGCCGGACTCCCGGTACCCCGCCACGGAGTGGCGGGAGATCACGTCGAGGCCGGCCACGCTGGAGAGCCGAGTGAGGACGTCTCCGTGGATCCCCTCGCTGAAGCCGGGGTTGACGCTCTCGCCGACCCTCTGGAACGGGAGAACCGCGATCGACCGATCCGACGCCTCCACGCGGCGGCCACCCTCCAGGACGTACCAGCCGAGGCCGGCCGCGATCAGCACGACGACCACCTTGACGACATTCGGAACGCGCCGCCAGACCCTCTCCGGCCACCCCTCCTCCGCCTCTCCGCCGGGGGGTACCTCGCCCTCCCGATCGCCGACCTCCGCTTCCGCCACCGGCTCGATCGGCTCGACGAGGGTGGCGGCGTACGTCTCGAGCCGGCCCACCCCCTTCAGCTCCCGCTCCCCCCGCGGCTCGAAGGCGATTTCCCGTCGCTGTCGAAGCTGGAGCTGCACGGCGCCGCTCACCAGGATCTCGCCGGGCTCGGCGATCTCCTGCAGTCGGGCGGCAGCGTTCACCCCACCGCCGAAGATGTCGCCTTCCGAAACGGTGAGGTCCCCCATGTGGATCCCGACCCGCAACGCCGGCTCGCCCAGGCCCCTCTCCGCGGCGAGGCGGCCGAACTCGCGCTGAATCGAGTCGGCGGCCCCGATCGCGATGCGGGTGCTGGGGAATTCCACCAGCACTCCGTCCCCCATGAACTTGACGACCCGTCCCCCGTACCGGGAGATCGACGATCGCGAGGCTTCGTGGAAGACCCGGAGCAGCCTCAACGCGCGGGCCTCGTCGCGGGTGGTGAGGTCGCTGTAGCCGACGATGTCGGCGAACAGAACCGCCGCAAGACGGCTGCTCTGAGGCGTCATGTCGGTTCACGATGGGCCGGAACGGGTCCATTCGGCAAGTATCCTCTTACTGCCCAGAATCGGACGAGGGCCGAAGAACGGAGTTGACCCGCCGTACCGAGCCCTGTACGCTGGTCGGAGAGCCACGATCGACTCGATTCGGAGGTGGAGGATGGCCAACTACGAGTACCGTTGCGACGAGTGCGGAAAGAAGTTCACGGTGACCGAGCGGATCTCCGAGCACGAGGACCCGGAGCGGAAACACCCCTGCCCGGTGTGCGAGAGCGAGAAGACGACCCAGCTCTACACTCCCTTCTATGCCAAGACGAGCGTGAAATCCTGAGGCGCGCTCCGCCGGGCCGGCCGACGGTCGCACGGCCGGTGCCGGCGGAACCATCCCGATCGAGGTCCTCCTTGGGCGGTGGCCCCGTCCCCCATTAACGTTCGGCCGACATCGAACCTTCGACTCCAGCCAAGTTCTCCCGGGAGGTTTTCGTGATGGATCGCCGACTACATGCGGTCGCGTGCTCTCTGCTCCTCGCCTTCGCCCTCGGGCTGACGGCCTGCCAGCCGGCCGATACAGAGGAGGAGGCCGGGCCCGAAGCCGACACCCTCGCCGCCGACACCGTCGCCGAAGCCCCCGCCGAGGCGGGAGTGGTGGAAGTGACCGCGGTGGACTACGCCTTCCAGGGGCCGGCCGAGGTGCCGTCGGGGTGGACGACCTTCCGGCTGGCGAACGAGGGCGAGGAGCCCCACTTCCTGATCCTGTGGAAGGTTCCCGAGGGGAGGAGCGTCGAGGATTACCGGAACGAGGTCGTTCCGGTCTTCGACGCGGCGTACGACTCGCTGGAGGCGGGTACGATGGACCAGGGGGCCGCGGGCGCGATGATCGGCCAGAACCTCCCGGGGTGGTTCGGGAACGTCGAGGCGATGGGTGGGCCGGGCCTGCTGGCCGCGGGCAGGACCGGCGAGACGACCGTGAAGCTCGAACCCGGAAGCTACGTGATGGAGTGCTACGTGAAGAGCCCCGAGGGGGAGTTCCACTCGAGCCTCGGCATGCTCGCCGGGCTCACCGTCACCGAGGACTCCACCGGTATGCCGGAGCCCGAGGCGGACGTGGAGCTGACGCTCACCAACGCCGACATCGCGGCCGCGTCGGAGGGCCCGATCCCGGCAGGCGAGCACACCATCGCGGTCCGGTACGAGGAGCACCCCGAGGCGGGGCTCGGGAACGATGTGCACGTGGCCCGGCTGGACGAGGGTGCGAGCCTGGACGAGGTGTCGAGCTGGATGAACTGGATGAACCTGGACGGGCTCCTGCCGCCCGCTCCGGCGGAGTTCGTCGGCGGTGCCCAGGAGGTGCCGGTCGGCTCGACCTCGTACTTCACCGTGGAGCTCGAGCCCGGCCGCTACGCGTGGGCCTCCGAGGCAAGCGCTGCCGAGCGGGTGGTGAAGGAGTTCACCGTCGAGTGACGGCGGAAGGATGGTGGGCCTGGCTGGATTCGAACCAGCGACCTCACGCTTATCAGGCGTGCGCTCTGACCGCCTGAGCTACAGGCCCCTGAGAAGGATGCAGAAAATACACGTGCTCGCTCTGCCGGACAAACAGGGGTTGTCAGATCGCCTCTGGACGACGACCTTCCGGGCCGTATGTTTGTGCCGACCATGATCCGCGTCCGTCACTTCGACCCCCGCCGCCTAAGGCTCGCGCCCCTTTTCGGGGCCGCTCTCGTGGTCGCAGCCGGAGGGCTCTGGAGCCCGATCCTCGCGCAACAGGAGGCGGTCGAGCCCGACTCGGTCCCCGAGGTCCTGCCGGACGACCACCCGCTTCGGCCGCAGCTCCCGCCCCGCACCGACCGTAGCGCCTTCGAGAAGGTGATGGGGGCGATCGGGTGGCTGGGGACCCGCCCGTTCGAGTTCGCCGGGACGGCGATGGAGGGAACGTTCATCCACATCGAGCGGGAGACCCAGCTCTCCGCCGGGTTGACCGAAACTCTGGGCGGGCCGAAGGAGCCGAGCTACGTCTCCCCGATCTTCGGTTCCATCGGAACCCGCTCGGGAGCGATCGGGGGCGGGATCCACCTCCACAACGACATTCGCCGGACTCGAGGGCCCCAGTTCGGGATCACCGCGGCCGCCAGCAACCGATCCTACCAGCTGTACACCGCTTACGTGGGGTGGAACAACCCGATGCATCACCCCCACGTCCGGCTGACCGCGTTCTTCGACCTCGACGCCATGGACCAGTTCTGGGGCTTGGGCCCGAACTCTGACGAGGACGACGAGTCGAGCTTCTCCTGGGAACGGTGGGGCGTGGAGGCGATCGCCGGCATGCCGGTCGTGGGACAGGCCGCCCGGGGGTTGCGAGCCAACGTCCACGGAGGGTGGGAGCGCTCGGTGGTGTGGGAGGGCGACGACTCGGATCAGCCCGACGCGGTGGCCCTGTTCCCGCAGATCCGGCAGGACCAGGTCGAGATCGGCTCGGCCGGCGCCGCGTTGGGATACGACCTTCGCAACAAGCCGGGCTTCCCCACCTCCGGCCTGTTCGCCGTCGGCTCGGCGACCTGGTACACCGGCCTCGACGACGGCGACCTGGAGTGGCTCCGCTGGACCGCGGAGCTCCAGGGCCACGTCCCGCTCGGGAGCGACTGGCACGTGATCTCGCTCCGCGCGACCGCGGCGGAGGTGGACCCCCGGGGTGAGGACCGGGTTCCGTTCGTCTACCTCCCCGAGCTGGGAGGCACGGACATCCTCCGCGGCTTCGACTCGTGGCGGTGGCGGGACCGCGCGACCGTGGCGGGAAGCGCCGAGCTGCGGTGGCGGATCTGGCAGGAGCACACCCCGGACCCGGAGAACGCCGGCGCCGCCGAGGCGATCCTCTTCTACGACGCCGGCGATCTCGACCGCTCGATGGACGAGATCGACTTCGAGGATCTCAAGACCTCCTGGGGGATCGGCCTTCGCCTGTACTTCCTGAACAGGCCGGTAGGCAACACCGGCGTCGGCTTCGGCGACGAGGGACCGCGATTCTACTTCAGCCTCGACGACCCCTTCTGATGCTCCACCGGCGCGCCGCCACCGCCCTCGCCCTCGCCGCCGGCGTGATGCTGGCTGGCGCCTGCGCCTCGCACCCTCCCCGCCCGTGGGAGTACGAGCCCCGTCCGATGGCGGACACGCTCGCGATCCACGAGCCGGAGGCGTACGAGGCGAGCCTCATCTACACCCAGGTGTACGGGTTCTTCCAGGGATTGCAGCGCGTCTCCAACGTGAACCGCCACCTGGCCGGTCTACCCCCGGCCCTCAACGCCGACGCCTTCGACGAGGTCGTCAACTCCTCCTGGTTCACCAACCGGAACGCGTACGAGCCCCTCACCCCGGAGGAGGTGGAGCGGGGGCCGCAGAGCGACGTCGGCCTCGACCAGTCCGGCCCCGTCACCGTCACCTCGATCAAGACCATAGGCGTGTCGAAGGGGTTCAACGTGGAGGACGCCCGCGGGGAGCGCTATATCGTCAAGCTCGATCCCCCCGACTACCCGGAGCTCGCCAGCGGCGCGGAGATGGTGGCGACAAGCCTCTTCTGGGCGGCCGGCTACCACACCCCCGAGAATTACGTCGTCTACCTCGACCCTGAAAACCTCGTCATCGAGGAGGGGCTCGAGGCGAAGTTCCCGGTGGGCGACTCGCTGATCACCTTCGTCGCGGAGGGCCAGGAAGGGGAGCACGAGCTCACGCTGGACGTGTTCCGGGAGCATCTCCTGGGCGAACAGCCGCGGTACGGGGACGGAACCGTGCGGGTGATGGCCAGCAAGCTCCTCGACGGGATTTCCAAGGGGCCGTTCAGCTACCAGGGAACCCGGGAGGACGATCCCAACGACGTGATTCCCCACGAGCACCGGCGCGAGCTGCGGGGCCTGTATCCGGTGGCCGCCTGGCTCAACCACGTAGACACGAAGTCGGGCAACACCCTGGACATGTTCATCGTCGATCCCAGCAGCCCCGAGGGTGAGGACGCCCCGAAGATCGGCCACATCCGGCACCATCTCATCGACTTCGGCTCGACGCTCGGCTCCGCCGCCACCCGCCCCCACGACCCGCGCCACGGCACGGAGTTCGAGTTCGACGCCCGGGCGCTGATGCTTCGCCTGGCCACCCTGGGGATCTACGAGCGGCCGTGGCAGGACATGGACATGACGCCGGACGTCCCGCCCTCGATCGGCTACTACTCGATCGACAACTACTTTCCGGGCGACTGGCGGCCGGGCATCCTCAACCCGGCGTTCGTGAACATGCAGCCCCGGGACGCCTACTGGGGCGCCAAGCTGGTGATGTCCTTCACCGACGAGCAGCTGGAGGCGGCGGTGAGGGCGGGCCGCTACACCGACCCCGCCGCGGAGGCGTATCTGCTGGAGAACCTCGAGAAGCGGCGCGACGCCACCGGCCGCCACTGGTTCCGGCAGGTCTCGCCGCTCGACCGTCCCCGCGTGGAGGACGGCGCGGTCGTCTTCGATGACCTGTGGGCGCGCCACTTCGGCGGCTCCACGGTCTACGAGTGGGAGCTCGAGTGGGACGCGCCCGACCCGGACGTGGAGGGCGAGGGGACCGCGAGGGAGCCGCGCATCGCCCTTCCCGCCCCGACACGCCCCGTCCCCGACGCCGATCCCGACGATGCGCACGCGAGACTGGAGGTACGGAAGATCTTTCCCGACGGCGAGGAGGCTCCCCGCCCCGCCACGATCTGGCTCGCCTGGGAGGAGGCCTCCCGAAGCTACCGCGTCGTGGGCGTCCGGTACTGAGGAGCGTCCGGCTCCCCTTCGCACCCTTCGCCTCATGAAGGTCCTCGTCATCGGCGGCACCCGGAACCTGGGGCACCACCTCGTCCACGCCCTGGTCGATGCGGGTCACCGGGTCACGACGTTCAATCGGGGGGAGACGGCCGACGAGCTCCCCGACGAGGTGGATCGCCTCCACGGCGACCGCGCGGATCCCGCCCACCTGGCCCGGGGAGTCGGCGAGCGGAGCTTCGACGCCTGCGTGGACACGATCGCGCTGCGGCCGGGAGACACCCGGGCGGCGATCGACGCGCTCGACGGCAAGGTCGGCCACTACGTGCACATCTCCACCGGCCAGGTGTACCTGGTCCGTGCGGGCTGTCCGGTCCCGGCGCGGGAGGAGGATTACGAGGGACCGCTGAAGGAGCCGCCGCCCGGCGACTCGTGGGAGGCGCCCGAGTACCGGTACGGCGTGGAGAAGCGGGCCTGCGAGGACGTGCTCGAGGAGGCGTGGGCGACCCGTCGGTTTCCAGCGACCCGTCTCCGTCCCGCGATGATCCACGGACCGCGCGACCACCATCACCGTCTCCACGGGATGGTCCACCGCCTTCTCGACGACGACCCTCTCGTGGTCCCTCTCGAACGCGGTCCCCACCTGCGCCACGTCCACGTCGAGGACGTCGTCGACGCGATCCTCGTTTCGATCGAGGAGGGGGTGGGACGCGGCGCGGCCTACAATCTGGCCCAAGACGACCTGTGGTCCCACCAGGAGCTCCTGGACCGGATGGGCGAGGAGCTCGGCGTGGAGCCCGATGTCGTGCGGCTGTCGCGGGAGGAGCTCGTGGAGGCGGGGGTCTTTCCCGGCTGCGCCCCGTTCACGAATCCGTGGATGTCCGTTCTCGACAACGGCAAGGCGAAGTCGGAGCTGGGCTTCGAGCCCCGGGGCTTCGACGACTACCTTCCCGAGCTGGTCGCGACCTTCCGCGAGGCTCCACCTCCAGAGGGCTTCGCGGAGGAGCGGGAGAGAGAGCGGGCTCTCGTCGGCTGAGGCGGGCTCGCCGGCCTCGAGCCGGCGTCGGGAATTTCCCCACGGAGCGATCGTCGCCTTCCCGACATCCGTCCGCGGCAGAACTCCGGCAGACGCGCCGGAGCCCGCCCGCTAGCATTTCGACCATGCGCTTCGACTTCGATCGCGCCCCCTTCCTCGTCATCTGGGAGACGACCCGCGCGTGCGACCTCGCCTGTCGCCACTGCCGGGCGGAGGCGATTCCCGAGCCCCACCCCGACGAGCTGACCACGGCGGAGGCGAAACGGCTTCTCGACGAGGTCCGCCGCTTCGGCCCGATCGTCTTCGTCTTCAGCGGAGGCGACTGCATGAAACGCGAGGACCTGGCCGACCTCGTCGCGCACGGATCCGCCCTGGGCCTCCGGATGGCCGCCACCCCGGCCACCACGCCGCTCGCCTCCGAGGAGAGGCTGCGCGAGCTGAAGGACGCCGGGCTCGCCCGCGTCGCGGTGAGCCTCGACGGCTCCTCTCCCGAGATCCATGACGCCTTGCGACGCGTCGAGGGATCCTTCGCCGAGGGGCTCCGGATCCTCCGCGAGGCGCGCGAGATCGGGCTCTCGACACAGGTCAACACCGTGATCGGGCCCCACAACCTCGACGACTTCGAGGGCCTGTGCGCGCTGATGGAGCGGGTCGGCATCGTCTTCTGGGAGGTGTTCTTCACCGTCCCCGTGGGTCGCGCCTCGGTGGACGACGTCGCCGCGGCGGAGGAGTTCGAATCGATCTTCCACGAGATCTACGATCTCTCCAAGACCGCCTCCTTCGACGTCAAGGCGACCGCCGCGCCCCACTACAACCGGGTGGTTCTCCAGCGGAAGGTCGAGGAGAAGCGCGCCGGCGAGCGGGAGGAGGCGAGCGACGTCCTGACCGACGGGGCCGCCCACTCCCGTCGCGACGGAATCGGAAGGGGACGCAGCGTCAACGACGGAGACGGCTTCCTGTTCGTCAGCCGGACCGGGGAGATCTTCCCCTCCGGGTTCCTCCCGCTGTCGGCCGGAAACGTCCGCGACGACGACCTGGTGGCCGTCTACCGCCACTCCACCCTGTTCACATGGCTCCGGGAACGAGACCGGCTGAAGGGGAAGTGCGGGGTGTGCGGGTTCGGGAAGGTGTGCGGCGGCAGCCGCGCCCGGGCCTGGGCGATGACCGGCGATCCGCTGGAGTCGGACCCCTACTGCGCCTGGATCCCGCGTCGCTGGAAGAGCGAGGAGTCCGTACCCGCGGAGGGGTAGGACCGGCGGCCGCGTCGTCCGGTCCCGACCGGCCGGTTCCTGCCTCCCCTATCCCCCGTCCGCGAACCTCTCCGCCAGCTGCCGTGCCTGATGGAGGCGGCCGGGGATTCCCGGCCGCGACTCCCAGTTCGCCGCCACCACGATTCCGTCGGGCAGGTCGAGCCCCTGGATCGCCCTCCACGACACGTCCCAGGCGGGCATCGCCTCCCGCTCCACCGACAGGACCCGCGCCTCGAAGCCCGTCACCGAGGCGAACTCCCGGGCCGCGACGGCGCCGAGCCGATCGTCCGGCCGGTCGACCACCTCCGGGTCCTTCGCTCCCCCGAGATAGACGGTGTACACCCCGTCGCGGTCGAAGAGGCTGTCGTTCCACGTCACCCCGCGAGTGGCGAGATCCTCCGCGAGGGAGACCTGATACCCCAACCCTTCGAGATCCGTATCGGCGTGCAGGTGGACGACGCCGAGCGGGTTGTAGTTCAGGCTGGCGATCCGCTCCGCCGGTCCGGACGCGGCCGTCTCGAGGATCCCCGCCGTCGCCCCGGCGGGACAAGTGAGGACGACCCGGTGGACCGTCACCTCCCCGTCCTCGAGCTCCAACGTCCACCCCTCGCCCCGCTCGCCGGCGGGTCGCAGCCCGAGGACGGGCGAGGAGAGGCGGATCCTCTCGCGATGCGCTTCGAACAGCGCCTCGGTCAAGGTCTGCATCCCTTCCCGAAAGGAGCACGCGGCCGGCGGCGAGATCGAGCCCCCCCTCCACAGCAGAGGCAGCAGCAGGCTGCGCTCGATCCCGAACTCGCGCAACACGTGGCCCACCGAGAGGCCCACCTCCATGTCGGCGGGATCGGAGGCGTAGAGCCCTCCGTAGAGGGGGCCGACGATCCGTTCGTACGCCTCCCGCCCGATCTTCCGGACGAAGAAGTCCGCCACCCGCTCTCGCGGATCGGGACCCCGGGTGAAGACCTCGAGGGGCACCCGCAGCTTGGCCCGCCAGCTCAGCAGGTCGCCGGTCACGAACTCCCACGCCGAGAACGGAACCTCCCGCAGCGCACCGTCGGCGTAGACGTAGAGCGGCAGCCCGGGCGGCGCGGTGATCAGCTCGTCCTCGAGAGCCAGCTCGCGGACGTACGCGAGGAGCCCCTCGGTGAGGCGGCCCCGCTGGGGCCCCCACTCCAGCAGCCGGCCCTCCACCCTCTCGCTCCGGACGACGCCGCCGGGCCGGTCGCTCGCCTCGAAGACGAGGTGGGGAACGTCCCGCCGGGACAGCTCGTGGGCCAGGGCGAGCCCCGTCAGCCCGCCGCCGACGATCCCGATCGCGGCGCTTCGTTCTCCTCCGCCCTTCATCGCCCCGAAAGGTACCGGCGTCGCCGGGGACCCGCCCCTCCGGGACCCCCCGGGGGGAACCGCGACGCGCGAAGGGAGTACCATCCCTGGAACCCCGACGACACGGATCAGGCTGGAGGTGGCCATGAGACGCACCGCGTTCGCCGACCTCGCGCTCCTCTCCGCACTGCTCCTGGCGGCGCCGTCCGCCGCCCTGGCCCAGCACGAAGCCTCTGCCGCCTTGGTGATCTCGGTGCCGCTCGACGAATTCGACGACAACACCGACACCGGGTTCGGTTTCCAGGCCTCCTACGTCCGCGCCCTCCACCCGTCGCGCGCGATCGCGATCGGGGCCACGGGCTCGTTCCTCAACTACGGCAGCGCGGAACGCCGGGTCGCCCTCTCGCCCACCATCCCCGACATTCGCGCCGACGTCGAGACGAATAACAACATGGGCTTCCTCCAGGGTCTGATCCGGCTGAAGGCTCCGCTCGACGTGGTGCAGCCGTACGTGCAGGGCACCGCCGGGCTGGGCTTCTTCGCCACCACCACGACGCTGGAGGACATCGTCACCGACGAGGCGGTGATCTCCGACACGAACCAGAGCGACGTCACCTACGTGTGGGGCGGAGGGGGCGGGATGCAGATCCACGTCTACACCTCCGAGCAGACGGCCGAGATGGAGACGGCCGGGCGCGAGCCGATGCGGGTCTATCTGGACGTCGGCGCGCACTATCTCGAGGGGGGCGAGGCCGAGTACCTGCGGGAGGGCTCGCTCGTCACCGACGAGGGTCGGTTCGACCTGGATCGACGACTGGTGGAGTCGGAGATCGAGCTCGCCCAGGTGCGGATCGGGGTGAGCTTCGAGTTCTGATTCGACCCCTCGATCGGGGGGAGAGCACTGCGTGCGGAGCCGCCGCCATTCGCCTAGATTGAGGGTGATGGCAGAGAAATCCGGCGTAATCGAAGTCCAGGGAACGGTCGAGGAGTGCATTCCGAGCACCAGGTTCCGGGTGCGCCTCGACAACGGGCACCTCGTGCTCGACCACATCTCAGGGAAGATGCGA
>JAWVZN010000022.1:0-37093 GCA_033722155.1 Gemmatimonadota bacterium
GCGGCGGGATGATGGCGTTGACCCGGGAGCCGTCCTCGAGCCGGGCGTCGACCATCGGGCTCGAGTCGTCGATCCGGCGCCCGACCGCCGAGACGATCCGGTCGATCACCTGCATCAGGTGACGGTCGTCCTTGAAGCGGACGTCGGTGCTCTCGAGCTTGCCGTTCCGCTCCACCATCACCTGTCGATACGTGTTCACCAGGATGTCGCTGACGCTGGGATCCTGCAGCAGCGGCTCGAGCGGGCCGAGCCCGAAGAGCTCGTGGAGCACCTGCTCGACGAGCGCCTCCCGCTCGTCGTAGTTGAGCGGGGCAGACTCCCGCGTGAGCAGATCCTGGACCACCTTCCGGACCTCGCTGACGACCCGCTCCCGGTCGTACTCCTCGAGGTTCGAGAGGTTGAGCCGCTCGATGAGCTGACGGTGGATCCGCCCCTTGATTTCCTGGGCCAGGTGGGATCCGTCCTGGCCGTCCCCCTCCGGCTCGGGGGCTCTCGCGGCCGTCGAGGAGGCGCCGTTGCCGCCACCGTCCGTCGCCACGCCGCTCGACGGGGTCTCCTCGGGCGCCTCGGGCTCCTCCCAGGGCAACCGCTCGGCCGGCTCGTCGTTGGCAGGCTCGGAGAAACGCTCCTGGTTCAGCTCGCCGTCCTCGCCGAACAGGGGAACGGAGTAGGGGTCTCGCGACTCGGTCATACGGGCTCTCCTCCTGCGTAGGCGGGGGGCAGCATCAGCGACTCCTCGGACTCGTCCTCCTCGAGCCCCAGCATCGTGCGGACCCGGTCGACCGACCGCGAGAGCCAGCCGCGCTTCTGCGGGACCGCCCCGGGCAGCCCGGCGATCTTGGCGCCGAGCGCCTGGAGCTCGTGGGAGTAGGCGCACTTCTCGTCGAGAAGCACGGGGCGTCCGGTGTTGATCGAGTAGATCACGGCCTCGTAGTCGTTCGGAAGGGTCCAGTACACGTCGAGGCCGAGGGCCTGCTCCACGTCGTCGAGGGTGATGTCGTTCTCCGGCTGGTGCCGGTTGACGATCAGCTTCACGTCCCGCCCGCCCTGGCTCATCCGGTCGAGCAGGTGCTGGCAACGCTGGATGTTCCGCAGCGAGGGCAGGTCCACGTTGGCCACGAGGAAGATCTCGTCGGCCTGCTCGAAGGTGGCGAGCGTGCGGGGGGTGAAGGAGTTCGAGGTGTCCACCACCACGTAGTCGTAGTGGCGCTTGAGGAACTGCAGGATCTGGCGGATCTGGTCCCCCTTCACCGCCTCCGCCTTCTCCGGCTGGTAAGGGGCCGAGAGCACGTGTACGCCGGAGGCGTGGCATTCGATGAACGAGGCCAGCAGCCCGGCGTCCATCCGATGGAAGTTGCGGGCGAGGTCGACGAAGTTGAACTGCGGCTCCACCCCCAGGAAGAGCGCGATCTCGCCGAGCTCGAGGTCGAGGTCCACGACCACTGTCTTCTTGCCGGTGAGGCGATGGATCTGGATCGCGAGGTTCGTCGCCACCGTCGTCGATCCCGCGCCCCCCTTCGCGGCGAAGAAGGCGAGGAGCTCGCCGGGGGTGCGGCCCTCGCCACCGCGCCCGTTGCCGATCTTGCGCCGCACCCGCCCGATCGCGCCCGCCAGGGCCTCCGGTTCTACCGGCTTCGGCAGGTACTCGGAGACCCCCGCCTGCATCGCCTTCATCAGGAACTCCGGCGAGCTCTCCCCGCCGGTCGCGATCAGCTTCCGCTCGGGATGGGACTCGGTCAGGAACGTCGCCAGCTTGCACCCCAGATCGGGGTTCTCCTCGAGGTCGAGGAAGATCACCTCGGGATCCACGTACCGGAGCTCCTCGAGGTGGCCGTGGCTGATCTTGACGAACGGCACCACCACCTCGAACTGGACGTCGATCCCCGCGTTGCCGTCCCCGTTGAGGCTCTCGGCGACGGTGCTGCGGAACTTTCCGTCGGTGGAGATGACCGCTCCTCGGATGGACTTGGTGCTCATGGCTCGCTCCTCCCCCTCCTACTCGACCAGGTGGACGTACTTCACCTGGGGGCCGACGCTCTGGCCACCGAGCCCGTCCGTTCCGACCCCCAGGCCGGAGACGAAGAGGAATCGGCCGATCACGTCCGAGCCCCGCAATCCCTCGAGGAAGAACGCGGTGAAGTTGTTGAAAACGATGGGCTTCTTGCCGGGATACACCTTCCGGGTCGGGTCGAAGAGCGGGAGGTTGATCACCCGCGGGCTCGCCTCCCACGGCTCGTAGGCGCTGTTCACCACGCTGTCGGCGGCGAGATCCCACTCCGCGTTCGGATCCAGATCCATCAGATCCTGGACGCCCTGCTTGGTGGGACCGGTCATGTTCCCGTTCTCGACCATGTACCCGTCGCCCAGATAGATCGTGGAGGTGTTGCAGTTGGCGATGTTCCACCGGTAGCGGTCGGCGCCGACGTCGGGCGAGCCGTCCACCTGGGGGACGTCCCACGGGAAGTACCACGAAGCGACGATCGTCTCCTCGGGCGTCCCCTCCTTCAGGACGACCGGCCGTCCGAGGTCCTGGTCGTAGGTGGTCCCGGCGGGATCGATCTCGTTCTCCGACGGCTCGCCGTCCCGCCACGGGCTCCCGTAGCCGGTCTCGGTCGGGTCGTAGTACTCGCCGGGGTCGTACGTGCCGTCCTCGTCGGAGTCGTCCCAGGCGTCGGGGACGGCGAAGGGCTTCATGCAGGTGGCCGCACCGGCGGGGGAGGCCATCGCGGTGGCCACCGCCGCGACGTCCACCTCGTTCACGCCGAAGATCCGGGCGAACCAGGTGGCGATCGCGTTGCCCCGCTCGGTCGTCCGGCGCACGGTGACCCGCACCCGGTGGGCGGCGACGTCGATCTCGACGTCCTGCGGGGCCAGCGCCACGTTCTCTAGGCGGACGTCGTTCCGGGCGGCGTACTCGACGGCCGTCCGGCGGGCCCGCTCGCCGTCGTCGGGCGCCACGATGAACGACCCCGCGCCGGCCAGCGCAGCGGCGTCGGCCACCCGCTGGGCCTCGCCGCGGGCGGTGTACAGCATGCCGACGTCGATCGCGAGGGCGACGATCGACAGCAGCGCCGTCATCGCCAGCGCGACGATCACCAGGGTGGAGCCGCGGTCGTCGCGCACGTCTCTCATCCGTCCCCCATCGAGCCCGCGGGCCCCTCGAGCTCGGGCTCCCAGTCCCACCGCTCGGGCTCGCCGGTCGGCGTCTCCGGCGGCGTCGCCGAGGGCTGCACCAGCCGCGGCGTGACGAGGACCATCAGCTCGCTCCGGTTCTGACGCAGGTCCTTCGAGCGGAACAGCGCGCCGAGAATCGGGATGTCCCCGAGCACGGGGACCTTGTCGATGTTCTCGGTGATGGAGTTGTCGAGCAGGCCGGCGATCGCGAAGGTCTGGCCGTCCCGCAGCTCCACCTCGGTCTCCGCCCGGCGGCTGCGCAGGGCGGGGATCTCGAACCCCTGGATCGACAGGCCGCTGGCGAAGTCGAGCGAGGACACCTCCGGGGCGACCTTCAGGTTGATGTTGCCGCTGTTGGTGATCTGCGGCAGGAAGTTGAGCCGCACCCCGAACTCCTTGAAGACGATCGTGATCGTCTGGCCTCCGGCCGCCGTGCCCTGGGGGACCGGATACGGGAACTCCCCGCCGGCCAGGAAGGAGGCTTCCTTCCCGTCGAGGGCGAGGAGGTTCGGCTCGGCGAGGCTCTTGAAAAGCCCCTGACCCTTCAGCGCCCGGATGAACGCGCCCACCTTCCAGTCGTCCTCGAAGAGGAACAGGTTGACCGCGTCGGAGAAGGTCTCGTCGGGGCCCGAGCCGTCGAGGAACTGCCCGCCGAAGGGGCTTTGCTGCCCGGTGGAGATCGACCCCTCGTCATCCCCGCGGACGTTGAACGGGTCCACGCGCACCACGTTGAGCCCGAGCTGCTTGATCGCGCTCCGGTTCACCTCGGCGAAGCGCACCTGGAGCAGGATCTGCTGGGGGGCGGGCACCGAGATGTTGTCGACGACGGTGGCGCCGGTCGCCTCGGCGATCGTGACCGCCCGGCGGGCCACCGAGCTCTGGTCGACCTCCCCGGAGAGGATGAAGGTGTTCCCGCTGGCGGTCACCTCGACCTCCTCGCCCGGAAAGAGCCTCCGCAGGTGGCGCTCGAGGGCCTCGGCGTCCACCGCCACCTCGACGGCGCGCAGCTGCCGCCTCCCCTCGCGGTCCCACAGCACCAGGCTGGTGGTCCCGGTGCTCCTGCCGTGCAGCAGCACCTCCCGGGGGGACACCACCACCGCCTCGGCGACGTCCGGGTCGGTGATCGACACCTGCCGGAGGGTGGTGGGATGGGTCACGAGCGCGGCCTTGCCGACCGCCACCTCCACGGTGCGGCCGTCCTGGAAGTCGGACGCGGCGCCCTGACTCAGGGCGGTCTCGGGCTGCGCCAGGCCATACGCCGCCACGATGGCGACCAGCCCGGCCAGGCGCGCCGGCGTCCGGAAGAGTAGGGATCTCATGCGGCGCCTCCTTCGGGTCGGATCAGAACGTGGTTACGGATCGCTCGGAGCCGTTGTAGGTGATCACCGAGGTCTGCTGGCGGACCGGGCCCCGGCGAACCGTCCGCTGGGGGGTCGGCCGCTGGCTCTCGCCGACCAGGCTCCGCGCCTTCGCCCCCGCGGTCTCCACCTGCTCGGTGTCGAGGGTGTTGCGGAGGGCGAGGTGGATCCGCCCCTCGGTGGCGGCCAGGGTGAGCTTCTCGGCCTGCTCCGGGGTCACCAGCAGCGTGATCACGGTCGCCGACTGCGGATCGCCGTTCGGGTCGCGCTGGATCGTCTGGTTCGACGCGATCGCCCGGACGTTCTGGAGGATCACCCGGGTCGCGGGCTCCTCGCGGGAGGCAGAAGAATTCAGCGTCACGAGAACGTCGACGCGGGTGCCGGGGAGAACGAATCCCGCGACCCCGATCACCTCGTCCACCTTGACGCTCACCGCCCGCATCCCCTCGGGGATCACGATCGGCAGGCCACCGCCCTCCTCCTTCTTCGCGATCTTGCTCCGGATCAGCGGTTCGTTGATCGCGACCGGCTGGATCACGCCGCGACCGACGACGTCTTCGACCCGGGTCGCGAATCCGGGCGGTACCGACTTCGCGGGCCACTCGACCAGCCGCACGTCCGACGGCTTCAGAACCGTGCCCAGCTCGAGGTCATGGGCGGCGACCACGACCCGGCTCGTCTCCAGGGCCGCCTCGGCCCGCTGTGGGCTGAGGGGTCGCTCCAGGTGCTGGAATGCGAGGTAGCCCGCGGCTCCGCCCGAGACGAGCGCGAGCACGAGCGCGATCCACTTTCTCCGTCTCTTCTTTCTCATCGGCCTCCTCCTGTGCCGTTCTCCGGGCTCGGATTCACCCGGCTCATTCGTTCCGCATGACTGCGGTTGACGTCAGGGTCACCGAGCCCGGAATCCCCGAGTCGCCGAGCATCCCGACGACCGGGCCGAGCAGGGCGAACTCGTAGGGGTAGCGAACCTGTACCGTGGTGGGGGTTCCCACGCCCCCGCCCACTCCGTCGATCGTGATCTCGGCGAGCGCCGGGTCGAGCGCCGCGCTCACGAGATAGGATTCGACGGTGGAGCGGACCTCCGCTTCGCTGGTGGTGGGAATCACCCCCAAGCGGGCGCCCTCGCGGGCCGAGTTCGTCAGCACCTGATAGACGTTCCAGGAGCGACCGAACTCGAAGATCCCGACCACCAGGGCGAGCAGGATCGGCAGCACGATCGCGAACTCGACCAGCGACTGGCCGCGATCGCCGCGGGCTACCGGGCGGAGAAGGCAGCTCGCCGTCACGCCCACCACCCCACCATCGCCCCCACCCCGATCGGGACCCCGTAGGGGATCGCCAGCGCCCCGGGGGTGGCGAGCGTTCGGGGAGAGGCGTCGCCGCCGCCGGGCCGGACCCGGGCGAGGATCGAGCCGCAGTGGGCCAGGGTCTCTCCCAGCCGGCCCCGCGAAACCGCCACGGCGAGCGCCATGACGCCGCCCGCGATCGCGGTCGACGCCAGCGCGGCGGGCAAACCCGTGAACCCCAGGAAGGCTCCGACCGCGGCCAGCAGCTTCGCGTCGCCGCCGCCGAGGCCGCCGAGCGCGACGAACGGCACGGCGACGGCCAGGCCGATCGCTGCGCCGAGCACGCCGTCCCCGACCGCCTCCGCCCCGGACGGGACCCGCAGGGCCAATCCGACGAGGAGACCGGCGAGGGTGAGTGGATTCGGGATGCGCCGCTCGCGGAGATCGAAGAAGGCCGCGAGGGACACGAGCGCGATGAGCGCGAGGGTTGCGAGGTTTCGATCCAAGGCCTGCTCTCGTTCCGGCGTTCGGGGGTTCTCCGAGAAAAAGGTGCCGGGGCCCGATCCCCCGATCCGGACCCCGGCTGGTCGAGCGATCCGGTCTCGGATCACCCGGTTCCCGGTTCGTTCAGGAGGTGGCGCCCCCGAGGGTCGTCGCGATGCTGTCGAAGACGCCCGAGATGTTGGTTCCCAGGAGCGTCACGGCCGCGATCACGACGATCGCGATGAGGGCGATCAGCAGAGCGTACTCCGCCAGATCCTGGCCGGATTCGTCGTTCAGAAGCGCGTTCCAGAAAGTCACCATGAAGCGTTTTCCTCCCCGGCCTGGCGGCCGTGATGGGGTTGCGAGGATCAGCTGAAGGGCAGGGTCGCGACGATCGAGTCGTACAGCGCCACGAGTTGCGTCCCGAACAGCGTGACCGATCCGACCACCACGAGAGCCAGCAGACCGATCAGGATCGCGTACTCCGCGAGGTCCTGTCCGTCTTCCGCTGTCCACGGGCTGTGGTCGGTCATCGTCCTCCTTCGGGGCGTCGGTGTCCTGCCTTTGTTCGCCGCCTTACTGCGCACCCCGTGTTCCAGGCCGTTCCGACCGCCACGGGGCCGATCGGGGCCCGTTTTCCGGCCGGTCCGGACGCCCGCGGAAGGGGATCGCGGCGCCGACGGAACCGCCCGGCGGCGGGTTCCGTCATGGGGGAGGCGAAGGGCGGCGGACGAGGAACGGGTCTGACGCATTTGTGGGAGGATCTTGCCACGGGCGTGCCCATCGCTTTCGCGACCCGCCCCCGACCGATGCTCGAACGGGGTGGTGCGCGGGGGCATTCTGCAGAAGGGGTTTGCATTCTACGGGAAGGGACCGGGAGTCGGAGAGGGAAGCCCCGGTCGGGGGAACGCGGATGGAGATCGGGATCGAGGCCTCAGGCCTCGATCTCGTACCGCTTCACCTTGTTCAGGAGGGACTTGTAGCTGATTCCCAGATCGGCCGCCGCCTGCTTCTTGTTCCACTTCACCTCGGCCAGGGCGCGCTCGATCGCCTTGGTCTCGATCCGCTCCACCGCCCGGGCGGACATCTCCTTGAGCGAGAGGTCGGACTCGAGCAGCTCCTCGTCGCTCGCGCCCGTGAGCCCGCGCTTGCTGCCGAGCTCCTCCCGGATCGCCTCCTCGTCCTCGATCACCAGGAATCGGCGGATCACCCGCTCGAGCTCGCGCACGTTGCCCGGCCAACGGTACCCCTTCAGGAAGCGGATGAAGCTGGAGCGGAGCACCTTGATCTTCGAGCTGTAGAAGCCGGAGTACTTCTGAAGGATGTGGTTGGCGAGCAGGGCGACGTCCTCGGAGCGGTCCCGCAGCGGGGGGATCTCGATCCGGACCACCCCGCCGGCCTCCACCCACCGCTTCTCGATCTCGGCGAGCTCGACGCCACCGAGCGAAGGTTGCTCGCAGCTGAGCACGAGCCTCGGCTCGGCGCCGCCGGTGTCCGTCCGCTGCCGCTTCCACTCGACGAGCCGCTCGTGCAGCTCGTCGGGCAGAAGCTCCACCCCGTGGACGTGGAGCGTCCCGTCGTCCACCTGGTCGACCTTCCCGCCCGCGCCGCGGCCGAACAGCTCCACCCGGATCGCCGACCTGGGAATGGCGTAGCAGTTGAGCGACACGAACGGGCGCGAGGAGCGCTCGGAGAGGTCGTGAACCCCCCGGGCGAGCACCTCCTTGCCGACCCCCCGCTCCCCGCACAGCAGCACGGTGAGGGAGGTGTCGGACACCCGGGTGAGCTGCTCGCGGGCGTCCACCACCCGCTCGTCCACGCTGAGCAGGAAGTTCGGGTGGCCGCCGATCTCCCAGTAGGAGGAGATCGGCGGGCCGACCGGCTCGCCCGGTCGCGGTTCCGTTTCTCGGGTTGCTTTCTCGGTCATCGGCACGCCCGAAATGGATGCAAACCCCGTACCGACCGTTCTATCTTGGTCGGCCATGCTTCGATCCTCTTTCCCGCTCGTGCTGGCACTGGCCCCCGCCCTCGTGGCGGGCTGCGGCGAGGATGGACGCGAGCCCGAGCCCGAGGAGGCGACGGCCGAGATCGAGACGATCCCCTTCGCGGACCGCGCCCTACCGGTCGGCGGCCACGCGCTCGTCTCGGAGGCGGGAGACACGATCCGCTTTCTCGTCCGGCGGGCGGAGGACCGCGCCTACCTGGAGCTCGTCCAGCGTCGGACCGGACCCGCCGGCGCCGACAGCGTGGCGGCCCTGATCGATCCCGACACGAAGGAGCCGGTCGCCAGCTACCACCGGCGCTTCACCGAGGAGGGCGACACGCTCGTCGCCCGGGTGGCCTACGGGACGGGGTTCGAGGGGCAGGCCCGGCTCTCCATCACGGCGCCGGGCGCGGACGTGGACGACAACCTCCGAACCCCCGATCCGGTGCTCGACGCGGCCCAGATCCCCCAGACGCTCTCCGCCCTCCGGTTCGGGCGTCCGGACACGATCCCGTTCAACTACGTCGCCCCGTTCGAGCGCGAGGCGCTGGCGGGCCGGCTCCTCGTCGGCCGGCCCGACACCCTCCGGATCGACGGCGCCTCGATCTCCGCCTGGCGGGTCGACCTGCAGGCCGGCGGGCTCGAGGAGCGGTACTGGTTCTCCACGGCGCCGGACCCCTACCGGTTGATCCGATTCCGGGAGATCACCCGCGATCGGACCTGGACGCGGGTCGGAGCGGCCGACGCGGCGGAGGAGGGTCCCTCGTGAGGGCGCTCGCCATCGCCGCGATCGCGGTCGGCTCGGTGGCGGCCCTCGCCCGGCCCGCCGACGCTCAGCGCGAGGCCCCCGAATCCCTGGTCGCGGCCGCCCGCGCGGTCACCCGGGAGGTGGCGGCCCTGCGGGAGCTTCCCCTCCGCCACCCGGTGGATTTCCGGTTGAGCGACCGCTCCACGATCCGGTCGTTCGCCCGCGAGGCGCTCGCCCGGGAGATGCCGCCCGAGCAGTGGGAGAGCTACGAGCGGCTGCTCGCGCACACCGGGCTGATTCCCCCGGATCTCGACCTCCAGGACCTGGTGCTCGCCCTCTACGTGGAGCAGATCGCCGGGTACTACGATCCCGAGGAGGACACCTTCTTCCTCGCCGACTGGATCCCGCGGCTGCTCCAGCGGGCGGTGGTGGCTCACGAGGTGACTCACGCGCTCCAGGACCAGCACTTCGATCTCGGACGCTGGCTGGCCGAGCTGCCGCCGACGGAGGACGCCGCCCTCGCCCGGGCCGCGGTCGCGGAGGGGGACGCGATGGCGGCCATGCTCGCCTACCTGCTGGTCCCCGCCGGGCTGCGGCTCGAGGAGCTGCCGCCGATCGGGACCCTGCTCGAGCGGAACGCGGGCTCCATCGCCGCCGCCTACCCCACCTTCGAGAAGGCCCCGGAGGCGCTGCAGCGACTGCTTCTCTTCCCCTACGTCCAGGGGGCCGACTTCGTCCGCTCCACGCTGCGATCCGGCGGATGGGAGGCGGTCGACCGCCTCTACCGCGATCCCCCGTCCTCCACCGAGCAGATCCTCCATCCCGAGCGGTACCACGGGCGCCGGGATTCCCCCACGGAGGTGGAGCCTCCCGAGGCTTCCGGCGAGAGGCTCCTCTCCGGCAGCTGGGGGGAGTTCGGCGTCTCTCTCGTCCTGGGATCGGACCTCGACGAGGCGGCCGCGAAGGAGGCGGCCGTCGGATGGGACGGGGACAGCTACGTCCTCACCCGTACGGCGTCGGGGGAGCTCGCCTACGCGTGGACGACGGTGTGGGATTCGGAGGCGCGAGCGAGGACCTTCGCCGAGGCGTACGCCCAGGCGGTGGTCCGGCGCTTTCCCGGATCCGCGCGGATCGCCACCGGCGAGGACACCTTCGCGTTCGAAAGGCCGGGACGCCGGGTGCGGATCCGCCGGGACGGGCTCCGCGTGGAGATCCTCGATCACGCCGTGCCGCCTTGAACGCGACGCACGGTTTCCCCGTCCCATCGATGAATCCCGTGCTCCCGACGAAGCCCTCCCTGCTGGCGGCCCTCGCGGCCGCCGTGGCGCTCTCCACGTCCCCCGCCGTGGCCCAGCGCGCCGAGCCCGCCGAGGCGGTCTCGCTCTCCCTGGCGGAGGCGATCGAGCTGGGGCTGCGCCGCAACCCCCGCGTGATCCAGGCCGGGCACGCCCGCTCGGCGGCCGGGGGCGAGGTGTGGAACGCCTGGGGCAACCTCCTCCCCCAGGTGAGCCTCTCGGGACAGACCCAGAAGTCGGAGCGGGGATCGTTCGCTTTCTTCGGCCGCCAGTTCGAGAGCCCCGAGACGTTCACCACGGCCTACCAGTGGGACTTCGTACACTCGCTGCTCGACGCCGGCCGCGACTGGTACCGGATCAAGGGGGCGCGCGCCAACGTGGACAAGGCGCTGGCGGACTACGACGCGCGGGCGCTGGAGATCGCCACCGAGATCGAGGTGCGCTACCTCGAAGCGCTCCGGGGCCGGGCGCTGGTCCGGCAGGCGGAGCGGGAGATCGAGCGGCGTGACCAGCATCTGCGGCTGGCCGAGGCGCGCCACGAGGTGGGCGAGGTGACGCGATCCGACCTGCTGCAGGCACGGCTGGAGCGCAACCAGGGCGAGGTCTCGGCCCTCCAAGCGCGCCAGAGGGCCGAGGAGGCCCGGCTCGCGCTGCGGCGCCTGCTGGGGGGCGCCCTCCCTCCGGGGCCGCTGAACCTCACCACGGAGTTCCGGGTCTTCGCTCCGAACTTCGATGCCGAGGAGCTGATCGCGCAGGCGAGCGAGCGTCATCCCGGGCTGCGCGAGTTGTCCGCGCAGGAGCGGGCCGACCGGGCCAGCCTGTGGATCGCCCGGACGGCCTACCTCCCCTCGCTCCAGTTCCAGTACTCCCTCTCCCGATCGGTGGTCGACACCACGGACTTCCGGTTCGACGACTTCGACGAGCGGGACTTCTATGTCCTCAGCCTCAACTGGCCCCTCTTCGGGCGCTTCGAGCGGTACGCGGAGACGAGCCGCGCCAACGCCTCGCTCCGCTCGACCCGCCAGGAGGAGCGCCGCCTGCGGCTGACGATCGAGGAGTCGGTGCGGGTCGCCCTCTCGCGACTGAGGGCCGCCCGGGCCGCCCACGAGGCGAGCCTCGCCAGCGTCGAGCTGGGGCGCGAGGACCTCCGGCTCGCCGAGGCGCGCTACGAGACCGGAACCGGATCGTTCCTCGACCTGGTCGACGCCCGCGTGCGCGCCGCCCAGGCGGAGACGGACCTGATCGCCGCCACCTACGATTTCTTCCTCGCCCTCGTCGAGCTCGAGCGGGCGACGGGTCTCGAAATGATGCCACGGGAGGTTCTGCGATGACGCGCCCCGATCGGAAGTGGATCCTCCTCGGCGGGATCGCGGTCGCGGCCGCGCTGATCGCCGTCGCGATCCTCACCAACCGCGAGTCCGGCCTCGAGGTGGAGGTCGAGACGATCGAGCGCCGCGACCTCACCGCCGTCGTCAGCGCCAGCGGGGAGATCGAGCCGAAGCAGAAGGTGGAGATCCAGGCGACCACGCCGGGCGAGGTGGTGCGGGTCGCCGTCGCCGAGGGGGCGCGGGTCGAGCGCGGGGAGTTCCTGCTCCAGCTCGATCCCGTGAACGTCGCCGCCTCCGCCTCGGGCCAGGCGGCGGCGGTGGAGGCCGCCCGCGCGGATCTCGAGGCCGCCGAGGCCCAGCTCGAGCTCGCCCGCCGCGACTACGACCGGAAGAGGAAGCTGGCCTCCCGGGACCTGATCCCCGAAGCCCAGCTCGACGCCGCCGAAGCCGAGCTCCGCGCGCGGAGGGCCGCGGTCGAATCCGCCCGAAGGCGGGTCCAGCAGGCCCTGGCGTCGCTTCGCAGCGCCCGCCACGACGTCTCCCGCGTCACGATCCGGAGCCCGATCGACGGGATCGTCACCCGGGTCAACGTGGAGGAGGGCGAGGTCGCCATGATCGGGACGATGAACCAGCCCGGCACCGTGCTGCTGACGATCGCCGATCTGGGGGTGATGGAGACGACCGTCGACGTGGACGAGACCGACGTGGTGGCGATCGAGCCGGGCCAACCGGCGCGGGTGACGGTCGACGCCTTCCCGGACACGACCTTCCAGGGGACGGTGACCGAGGTCGCCACCAGCCCGAAGGTGACCCCGACCACCACCGGCCCCGCTCCGTCGGCCACCGACTTCGAGGTGACGATCACCCTGGCCGACCCGCTCCCCCGGGCGCGCTCCGGGCTGTCGGCGAGCGCGGAGATCGTGACGGCGAGCCGGGAGGACGCGCTCGCGGTGCCGATCCAGTCGCTCGTCGTCCGGCCCGTCTCCGACGACTCCGCCGAGGGGGGCGTCGTGGAGCGGGAGGGGGTCTTCGTCGTCCGCGACGGCGAGGCCCGCTTCGTCCCCGTCCGGGTGGGAATCGCCGGGGAGCGCCACTTCGAGGTCGTGAGCGGGCTCGAGGGAGGCGAGAAGGTGGTGAGCGGCCCCTTCCAGGCGCTCCGCGACCTGACCGACGGCACGCCGGTCCAGGAGGAAGAGGACGAGGAGGACGGGGGGCTCGCCCGGGGGCGCGACCGGTGAGCTCCCCGCTCATCCACGCGCGCGGGCTCACGCGGGTGTACGAGATGGGGAGCGAGAAGATCTACGCCCTGGACCACGTCGACCTCGACGTGGAGAGCGGCGAGTACGTGGCGATCATGGGCCCGTCGGGGTCCGGGAAGTCCACCCTGATGAACCTGATCGGCTGCCTCGACACGCCCACCTCTGGCGAGTACGTGCTCAACGATCGACGCGTGAGCGAGCTCGACGACGACGAGCTCGCCCGGGTGCGCAACCACGAGATCGGCTTCGTCTTCCAGACCTTCAACCTCCTGCCCCGCGCCGACGCGCTCCACAACGTGGAGCTCCCGCTCGTCTACGGCGGCGTGCCCCGCGAGGAGCGGGTCGAGCGCGCCCGCGCGGCGCTGGAGTCGGTGGATCTGGCCGATCGGGCCGACCACCGGCCGAACGAGCTCTCCGGGGGACAGCGGCAGCGGGTGGCGATCGCCCGCGCGCTGGTGAACCGGCCGTCCATCCTGCTGGCCGACGAGCCGACCGGGAACCTCGACTCGAAGACGAGCGCGGAGATCATGCAGGTGTTCGGCCGGCTGCACGAGGAGGGGAACACGATCCTGCTGGTGACGCACGAGACGGACATCGCGGCCCACGCACGGAGGCAGCTGCACCTGCTCGACGGGCGGGTCGAGCGGGACACGGCGATGGTACCGGGGTAGGGGGGCGAGGGGAGAACGCTCCGCCCTGTCGGCGGCCCATGGGGCCGGGGGACTTCGGCCGCCCTCACGTTCGCCTCCTGCTCGACCCTCTCTTTGCGCCGCGGTAAATTCATGACGCCATGAAGGATACGTGGAAACAGGTCGAGGCGGGCACGCGCGTCGTGGTGGCGATGAGCGGGGGGGTGGACTCCTCGGTCGCGGCGGCGCTGCTGGCCGGGCGCGGGTGCGAGGTGATCGGGATCACCATGAAGAACTTCTGCTACTCCGAGGTCCCGGAGGAATACGCCTCGGCCGCCTGCTGCTCGCTGGATGCGATCGAGGACGCCCGGACGGTGGCTCGGGAGATCGGGTTCGTCCACCACGTGCTCGACTTCGAGGGACCGTTCCGGGAGGCGGTGATGGACCCGTTCGTGGCCGAATACGCCGCCGGCCGCACCCCGAACCCGTGCGTGCGGTGCAACCGGTTCGTCCGCTTCCCCCGGCTGTGGCAGAAGGCCCGGCTGCTGGGGGCGGAGGCGGTCGCCACCGGCCACTACGCGCGCGCGGCGCGCGACGGGCAGGGCCGGATCGCGCTCCTGCGTCCGCGCGATCGCGGGAAGGACCAGACCTACAACCTGTGGGGCCTCACCGGACCCCTGCTGGAGCGTGCGCTGTTCCCGCTCGGCGGGATGACGAAGGGCGAGGTGCGGGAGAAGGCGGAAGAGGCGGGCCTGCCGATCGCGGAGAAGCCGGAGAGCCAGGACATCTGCTTCGTGCCCGACGGCGACCTCGCCGGGTTTCTCGGGCGCCGCGTCGCCGAGCGCTCCGACGGGGTGGCCGCCCGCCGCTTCGAGCCGGGCCCGATCCGCACCGCGGACGGCGAGACCGTCGGCGAGCACCCCGGCAGCGGCTTCTTCACCGTGGGGCAGCGCCGGGGACTCGGCCTGGAGGGACGCTCCGTCCCCCACTACGTGACGGCGGTCGGCCCCGACAACACCCTGGTCGTCGGCCCGGAGGAGGAGCTCTACCGCGAGGCGCTCGAGGTCGAGGAGGCGAACTGGATCGGGGACGCGCCGACGGAGCCGTTCCGCGCCGCCGCGCAGATCCGGTCCCACGCCCCCGCCGCGCCGGCGACGGTCGCTCCGCGGGAAGGACGGCGCGCCACCGTCCGCTTCGACGAGCCCCGCCGCGCGATCGCGCCCGGCCAGTCGGTCGTCTTCTACGACGGCGACCGGGTGGCGGGCGGCGGCACGATCACCCGCGTGCTCGACTAGCGCCTCAGCTCCCGCCGGGCTCCTCCCCGGCCGGCTCCACGTCCACGACCACCGTCGCCTTCATGAACGGGTGCGGGGTGCAGTGGTAGGGGTGTCGCCCCGGCTCGTCGAAGCGCCGGGACCACCCCTCGCCGGGCTGGAGGGAGCCGGAGTCGAACGAACCGTCGTCCGCGGTGACGGTGTGGACGACCTCCTCCTCCTCGTTCACCCAGTGGACCGTCGTCCCGGCGGGCACGGTGACCTCGGCCGGTGTGAAGGCGAAGTCGCGGATCTCGATCGTCCGCACGCCGGCCCGCGGCACCGCCCCGTCGGCCGGAGCGGGCTCGCCCGTCGGCTCGACCTCCTCGCGCTCCCCGAAGACCCGCGCCCACTGATCCAGCGTGCCGAGCGGCATCGTGAAGGCGAAGCCGTACCGCACGCGATCGCTTCCGTCCGCCTCTTCCGCCCCCCGGCTCGCCCCCTGGAGGGTGGTGGCGCCGACGTTCGACACTACGAAGGCCAGCGTGTGCGGGGTGGAGGGGATCGCCATCTGCACCCCGGCGCTCCAGGCGGTCGGGAGGGTGTCCGTGGTGACGATCCGCGCGAGGTCGGCGCCGATCGAGAGACGGGGGGTGAGCCGGACCACGGCTCCGCCGGCCAGCGCGGCCGCCGCCTCGTCGGCCCCGAAGGCGTCGGAGAAGCCGCGAGCGGCGACGTGGAGGGAGAATCGGTTCCACAGGGCCCTCCCAACCACCTCGCCGTCGACGCTTCCGGCAGCGCTGTTCCAGGCGGCGGTGGCCGCGAGCGCGAACGGCCCGTCCGGGGAGACCCCTTTCCGCAGCGCGAGCTCCCACTCGTTGGCGGTCCCGGCCCCCAGCTCCGAATTGGAGGTGTAGGCGGTCCGAATCGCGTAGTCCCGCGGCAGCCCGATCCCGAGCACCAGCGTCGGGTAGTTGAGGAGCTTCTCGCTCTCCTCCCCCACCAGCTCGAACCGGTGCAGGAAGGCGAAGGTGGCCACCCCGGCCCGGGGCACGGAGGTGGAGCCGAGGTTCGGCGGCCTCTCCACGAGGTCCTGGGCCTCCGCCCCGGCCGGCCCGAAGAGCGCGACGGCGACCAGCCCGGCGAGCGGGATCCACGTCCCGCCCGCCGGAAGCCGCCCCGGGATCACGGGTTCACCGTGATGGTCCCGTGCATGCCTCCGCCGGGAAACCCGTGGAACTCGCAGAAGTAGTCGAACTCGCCCGCCTCCTCGAAGGTGACGGAGAAGGTGTGGTTCGCGTCCGCGGGCACCAGGTGCCGCTCCCACTGCATGTGGCCGTCGGGCGTGATGGTGTGGGCGACGGCCACCGCGTTCTCCCAGGTGACGGTCTGCCCCACGTCGATCGCGAGGTTCTGGGGGGAGAACGTGTTCTGCGCGGTGAGGGTGACCGTGTTGCCCAGGGGCCCGTCGTTTCCGTTGCCATTGCCGTCACCGGGGGGTCCGGTGGTGCCGCCCCCTCCACCTCCGCCACCGCAACCGAACGTCACGAGGAGCAGGAAGGCCGTCGCGATCGTGATTTTCGCTCGCACGAAGCTCATCCCGGATTCCACCTCCTTCTCGAGTCCTCTCGCGGTCCGGCGCCCGCTTCGGCGCCGGCTGTCGAGGGTTCAGGCTAAGGCCCGGGGGAGGCGAAAGTCTTGAAGGAACGCCACGCCGTTGGAGGAATCGCACAGCGCCGGTCCGGCGGGGAGCTCAGCCGGCGGCGGCGTCCCGATAGGCTCCGGGGGTGAAGCCGGTGGCCCGCTTGAAGGCCCGGGTGAAGTGGCTCTGGTCGGCGTAGCCGGCCGCGTGGGCGATCTCGGAGAGCGAACGGTCCGATCCGGCGAGCTCCCGGCAGGCGAACGCGATCCGGAGGTCGCGGGCGTACTGGCCCGGCGTCCGCCGGTGCCAGCGCCGGAAGTGGCGCGAGAGCCGGGAGGGGTGGACCTCCACCTCCTCGGCGATCTCCGGGAGGCGGAGCCCCTCGGCGAAGCGCTCGTGCAGGAGCTCCCGCGCCCGCTCGACGAACCGCGGCGGACGCGGCCCCTTGCGCGCGCTTCGGTCCCGCCGGGCGGTCCCGGCGAGCAGGACGCGCAGGAAGCCCTCGGCGATCATGGGCGAGAGATCGTCACGATCGTACAGCTCCCGACGGAGCCGGCGCGCGACCCAGCTCCACTCCCCCGGCGGGAACATGCCCGGCCGCTCGAGAGCCCGCTCCTCCTCGGGCAACCGATCGAACCGGGAGGGCTCGAACTCGACCACGAGGCACCGGGCCCCGTCCCGGGAGAAGCGCTCGGAGTGGACCTGGCCGATCGGGTGGAAGAGCAGCGCCTGCGGCTCGGCCTCGAGCGAGTCACCGCCGGTGAACTCGGTGTAGCCGCCGGAAAGCACGAAGTTGAAGATGGGGCGCTCGTGGGAGTGGCGGGGAGCCTCGCCGGCGCCCGGGAAGCGAACCTCGCTCACCGTGAGGCCCGACCGACGGAAGCGCTTCAGCGTGCTGCCGAAGAAACGGCCCTGCTCGAGCGTTCGACCCACGTCGATCCCCTCCGGAGAGTTCGCGAAACGGACGGCCCCGAGAAAGAGAATGTAGGAAAAGCGCTGCCGGTCCGCGAGCCGGCGGACGGCGCGCGAGCCGGCTTCTCGCTCAGGGGGCCGCGGCCAGCTCCCCCTGCTCCCGGCGCCGCCGGTACACCACCCACGTTCCGGCGAGGGCCGCGAGGAAGAGGAGCTGGGCCCCGATCGTCTCGGCGATCGGATAGAAGCCCAGAAGCTGGCGGAGCGCGCCGTGGTCCGGCGCGGCCACCGGCGTCGGGGAGAAGAGGCCCGCCTCCTGAAGCGCGTAGATCCCCTTGCCGAGGAAAACGAAGGCGAGGTACAGGAGGATCGCGTTGGTGACCGAGAACACCTTCCCGAGCGGCAGGCGCATGCCGACCCGGATGACCCCCACCCCGAGCGCCACGATCACGACCATGCCCGGCAGGAACCCGGCGAGCACCGCCCCGGCGCCGGCGTCGAAGAGCAGGGCTTGGTAGAAGAGGACCGTCTCGAACCCCTCGCGGTAGACCGCCGCGAAGGCGAGACCGGCCATCGCGAGCGACGATCCGGCGGTGACCGCCGTCCCCACCTTCTTCCGGAGATACGCCTTCCAGTCCTGGAGGTAGGAGCGGCGGAACAGCCAGTGGGATACGTACAGAAGAACCGCCACGGCCAGGAGAGCGGTGATCCCCTCGATCAGCTCGCGCCCGCTCCCGCTCACCGGGATCGCCGTACGCGCCACCGCCCACGTGGCGAGGCTCGCCGCCACCCCCAGCCCCACGCCGCCCCACACCTGGCGCCGGTGGCGGGGGTCGTCGGAGACGCGGCCCAGGGTGGCGAGGATGGCGCCGATCAGCAGCACCGCCTCGAGCCCCTCCCGGAGGATGATCGCGAACGAGCTCGCCGCTCCCATCCAGAACGACGCTTCGGTCGCGAGGGCGGCGTCGAGCTCCAGCAGCGTGGCGTCGAGCTCGGCGAAGGCGCGCTCGACCGCGTCGGCGGAGCCGCGGCCGGCGAGCAGGGGACGCAGCTCGAGATGGATCAGCCGCTCGGCCCGGCGCACCCCGTCGCCCGGGAGCCGGGGTTCGAGCGGCTCGAGCCCCTCGAGATACGCCTGCTCGACCCGCGAGAGGGCCGCGGGCCGCTCACCCGAGCGGAAGGCGTCCCGCGCCGCGTCGAGATCGCCGATGATGGCGGCGATCTCGTCGGTCCGGGCGTCGCCGGGGCGGACGTCGACCCCACCGGCGCTCGCCACCGGTCGATCCGCGAGCGGGGACGACTCGCGGACGGTGGCGGGAGCGGTCCGGCGGATCGTCGCCAGCTCCCCCCGCAGCTCCTCCACCAGCGGGAGCGCCCGCGAGGCGGGCGCGCCCATCAGCGCGTGAAAGGTCTCCTCCGCCTCGGCGATCCGCTCCGCCAGGGGAGAGGCCTCCTCCCCGCCGGAGCCGTGGAGGATCTCGACCGGCTCGAATTCGTCGAGGTAGAGCCGGGTGGCGATCCGGCGGCTCTCCGCGCCGTCTCCGGCGGCCGCGGCCGTCTCGAGCTCGACCAGCCCGGCTTCGATCGCCTCGAGACGCTCGCCGAGGCTCCCGGAGCCGTCCTCGCCGGCCCGATCCTGGGCGCGGGCCGGGGTGGCGATCGCCGCCGCCACGAGGACGAGCCCGGCCGCCAGGCGAATCGCGGAGCCTCTCACTCCAAGCCCGCCGATCGCGCCTCGGCCTCCACCCGGTCCAGCTCGGCCTCCAGCGCCGCCACCCGCTCGGCCACCGCGGCCGAGTCGGGGGGCGTCGCCGCGTTGAGGATCTCCATCAGGGCGTGGAAGCGCGCCTCGGCGTCGTCCACCGCGCGGGCGAGCGCCTCCGGCGGATTCCGCTCGCCGTTCGGGCCCCACCGCCGTTCGATCTCCTCCTGGCGCGTCACGTACAGCTCGACCGCCTGCTCGCGGACGGCGTCGGGCTCGGAGTCGACCCGGGCGGGCAGCGGCTCGATGCCGGCACGGATGTCGGAGACGAGCGACGCGAGATCGTCGGGCGCCGCCCCGGTCTCGAGCCGAGCCTCCGCCGGCGTCTCGGCGGTCGCCGTGGCCGTGTCCGCGGGCGCCTCCGGCTCGACCTCCTCCTCCCCGCCACACGCGAGGAGGGCCGCGGCGAGCGCGAGCGGCAGCAGGCTGGAGAACGTCCGGCGATCCATGCGGTTTCCTCCTCGGGGTTCTTCTCGTTGAAACTCGGTCTCAACGAACTGCGAGAGTCTACCGCCGCTCGGCGAGGGGTGTCAACAGCCGGCGGGCGCGATGCCCCGTCAGCGGCGCCAGTAGGAGCCCGTGAACAGGACGATGACGGTGAAGATCTCGAGACGGCCGAGCAGCATGAGGGCGCTCAGCACCCACAGCGATGCGACCGGGAGCGGGGCGTACGTCTCGGCGGGTCCCACCAGGCCGAAGCCGGGACCCACGTTGCCGATGGTCGCCGTGGCCGCGCCGATCGCGGTCGTCACGTCGAGGCCGATCAGGGCGAGCGCGAACACCCCCGTGGCGAGGAGCCCCAGGTACAGGAGCAGGAACCCGCTCACGTTGGCGAGGACGTCCTGGGACACCGGCTCCCCGTCCAGCTTGTACACGAAGACGCCCTGGGGGTGGAGCAGCTTCTTCAGGGCGATCCGCGCCTCCTCGAACACGAGCATGTGCCGCAGCACCTTGATCGACCCGGCGGTGGAGCCGGTGCATCCGCCGATCAGCATGAGCAGGAACAGGAGCGTCTGCGCCGGCCCGATCCACGCCTCGTAGTCGGCGGTGACGTAGCCGGTGGTCGTCATGATGGAGACCGCCTGGAAAAGGCCCGCGCGGAAGCTCTCCTCCACCCCCCCGCCGGTCCCCGGCACCCACACCAGCAGGGTGAGCACCGCGGTCGCCCCCGCGACCAGGACGGCGTACACGCGCAGCTCGCGGTTCCGCCACGGGGCCCGCCAGTTGCCGGTGAGCCAGCTGTAGTGGAGGGTGAAGTTGACGCCCGCGAAGAAGATGAAGAGCGCGATCACGTACTGCAGGAAGGCGCTGTCGAAGGCCCCGATCGAGGCGTCCTCGGTCGAGAACCCGCCGGTGGCCATCGTCGTGAAGCCGTGATTGACCGCCTCGAAGAGGCTCATCCCGCCGAACCACAGCAGCGCCATCTCCGCCGCCGTGAGCACGGCGTAGACGCCCCACAGCAGCGAGGCGGTCTGGCGCACCCGGGGGCGCAGCCGGTCCGGGGCGAGCCCCGGGATCTCCGCCCGCAGAAGCTGCATCCCGCCAACCCCCAGCAGCGGGAGGATCGCCACCGACAGCACGATGATCCCCATCCCGCCCATCCATTGCGTCTGGCTGCGCCAGAGGACCACGCCCTTCGGCAGCGCGGCGATCTCGTCGACGATCGTGGCCCCGGTGGTGGTGAGGCCCGACATCGACTCGAAGAAGGCGTGGTGGAACGTCTCCACCGACCCCGTCAGAACGTAGGGGAGGGTTCCGAACAGGCCCACGACGACCCAGCCGACGGTGACGATCGCGAAGCCGTCCCGGATCGAGATCTCGCTGGGACGGGGGGTGAGCCGGTACAGCAGGACGCCGGCGAAGGCGGTGATCAGGGCGGCGGCGAGCAGGCGGATCGCCGCCGGCTCGCCGTAGGCCCACGAGACGCCCGCCGGAAGGAGCATCGAGAGCCCCACGAACGCCGTGAGGATCCCCACGACGTGGAGGACGACCCGCCCCTGCCTCAACGCCCGTCGGTCACTCGCCGAAGTAGGCGGCGGTTTCGTCGATCGCCGCCGGGAGCGCGAACACCACCACCCGGTCGCCGGGCTCGATCCGGGTGCTCCCGCGCGGGATCTCGATCTCCTCGCCCCGCTGGATCGAGCCGAGGATCGCCCCTTCGGGAAGGTCCAGCTCGCGAACCACCCGGTTGGCGGCGCGGGCGGACTCGCCCACCTCCACCTCCATCGCCTCGGCCCGGTTCCGCTCCAACACCGCCATCGAGAGCACGTGCCCCCCGCGGACGTGCTGGAAGATCCGGTTGGCGGTGGAGAGCCGCGGGCTCACCGCCGCGTCCACGCCGATCCGGCTGACGAGCGGGATGTACTCGCCCCGTTTCATGAGCGTGATCACCTTCCGCGCGCCCAGGTGCTGGCAAAGCAGCGAGGCCAGCAGGTTCGTCTCGTCCTCGTCGGTGATCGCCGCCAGCGCGTCGGCGTCGGCGACCCCCTCCTGTCGCAGGAGATCGATGTCGGTGGCGTCCCCGTTGAGGACGAGCGTCCTCTCCAGGCTCTCGGCGAGCTGGACGCACCGCTCCCGGTCGCGCTCGATGACGATGGGCTGCGCGTCCTCGTGCTCCAGCATCTGGGCGAGGTGGAGGCCGACCCGACCGCCGCCCAGCAGGATCACCCGCTCGATCCGCCGGCGCTCGAGCCCCAGGATCCGGTAGGCGTCGTCCAGGTAAGGCGTCTCGGAGATCAGGTAGATCTCGTCGCCCGGTTCCAGCCGGGTGGAGCCGTCCGGGATCAGGGTCTCGCCCTCGCGGTCGATCGCCACGGTGAGGAAATGGCGGTCCCGCGTCTCGCTTCCGATCTCCGCGAGCGTCCGGCCGGCGCCCGGCGCGTCCTCGTGGACCGGCAGGCCGAGCAGGACGATCCGTCCCTCCCCGAACTCGGCGACGTCGCTCGCCTGTGCCCGGTGGAACAGCTTCAGGATGTCGCGGGCACACTCCCGCTCGGGGTTGATCAGCAGATCCGCCCCGAAGCGCCCCTGCTGGAGCACGCCCCGCCGCTCGTAGTACTCCGGGTTGGAGACCCGTGCGACCTTCATCTCCACCCCGAACTGGGCCGCGATGAGGCAGGCGATCAGGTTCACCTCGTCGAAGTTCGTCACCGCCAGCAGCATCCCGCTCTCGGCGATCTTCGCCTTCTCGAGGCACGAGAGGCTCGCGCCGTTCCCCTCCACGACGAGGAGGTCCAGCTGCGACTGGACCCGGCTCGCGATGACGGGGTCCTTCTCGATCACCACGACGTCGTGCTGCTCCGCCGAGAGCCGGCCGGCGAGGTGATGCCCCACCTCCCCGGCGCCGATGACGATGATCCGCATGGGAGCTCCTCCTTCCTGGACGCACAGTGTAACGAGGTCGGGTGGACTGTGGCATCAAGGTTGCAACGGCAGGAGGGGCGAGGACGCGACCTCGCCGACCGGCTCGCCCCGGCCCCGCACGCCTTCGAGGTCGTCACCGTGCGCCTCCGAATCCCCCTCCGGGCTCGTCCCGGGGAGGTGCGACGGGCGATCCGGGCGTCGGGGTGGGGCGATCCGGTCGGGCCCGCGAGGCGATCCGCGACACCGGGAAGCAGGGGCTCCCCGTCTCTAGCGGATCAGTAGGTCGGCATCGAGCGGTCGATCTCCTCGGCCCAGGCGGTGATCCCGCCGCGGACGTTCTTGAGCCGGGAGAAGCCGGCCTCCTGGAGCCGCTCGATCGCCCGCGCGCTGCGCACGCCCATCTTGCAGTGGACGTGGTACTCCTTCGCGGGGTCGAGCTCGTGCATCCGGGCGTCGAGTTCGGAGAGGGGGAGCAGCCGCGCGCCCTCGATCCGGCAGATCTCCCACTCGAAGGGCTCGCGGACGTCGATCAGCTCCGCATCGCCGCTCTCCACGGCGACCTTCGTCTCGTGGACGGACACCTCCTCGACCCCCTCGGGGGTCTCGTCCGCCGCGGGGTCGATGCCGCAGAACTGCTCGTAGTCGATCGGCTCGGTCACGGTGGGGTTCTCGCCGCACACCGGGCAGTCGGGGTCGCGCCGCAGCTTCAGCGTGCGGAAGCCCATCTTCAGCGCGTCGACCAGCAGGAGCCTGCCCACGAGCGGCTCGCCGATCCCCAGGATCCACTTGATCGTCTCGGTCGCCTGGATCGTTCCGAGCAAGCCGGGCAGGATCCCCAGCACGCCCCCCTCGGCGCACGAGGGCACCAGGCCCGGCGGCGGGGGCTCGGGATAGAGGCACCGGTAGCACGGCCCGCCCGGGGCGGCGAACACCGAGGCCTGCCCCTCGAAGCGGAAGATCGAGGCGTAGACGTTGGGCTTGCCCGTCAGGACGCACGCGTCGTTGACGAGGTAGCGGGTCGGGAAGTTGTCGGTGCCGTCGGCGATCACGTCGTACGCCTCGAACAGTTCGATCGCGTTCTCGCTGGTGAGCCGGGTCTCGTGGGTCTCGATCTCGATATGGGGGTTGACGTCGCGCAGCCGGTCGGCCGCCGACTCCAGCTTGGGCCGGCCCACGTCGCGGGTGCCGTGGAGCACCTGGCGCTGGAGGTTCGACGCGTCGACCACGTCGAAATCCACGATCCCGAGCCGCCCCACTCCCGCCGCCGCCAGGTAGAGCGCGAGCGGCGATCCCAGCCCGCCGGCGCCGATCGCCAGCACGCTGGCCGCCTTCAGCTTCCGCTGCCCCTCGAGGGTCACCTCGGGCATGATCAGGTGGCGGCTGTAGCGCTGGATCTCCTCGTTGGAGAGCTCCACCGGGCCCTCGCTCCCGTTGCCGGAGAGGCTCTTCGGCGGGCTGCTCACCCGACCCCCGGCCACCGAGGGGACGATCGAGATCTCCTCGTCGGGCTCCACGGGGGTCGCCCCCCGCTCCCGGTACCGGACGTCCTCGTCGCCCACGTACACGTTCACGAAGTTCCTCAGCTCCCCCTCGTCGTCGTACAGGTGGGTCCGAAGGTCGGGGTGGGTGGCCACGAGCGAGGCGAGCGCCTGCTCCACGGTGTTCCCCTCGACCCGGACCTTCGCCTCCCCGCCGGCGTGGGGCCGAAGCGGGGTCGGGATCAGGATGTCGGGCATCGGTTCTCCTCCTCCACGGGTATCTCGAGCTCGATCGATTCGAAGTCCGAGCGATCCTCCGCCAGCCTCCACGCGGTCGTCTCCCCGGCCTCCCCCTCGCGAACGGAGACGATCAGGTAGGCGACCGACGGCCACGCGTGCTCGCGGTCGTACTCGGAGGGCCGGGCCGGAGCGTCGGGATGGCTGTGATAGAACCCCAGGATCTCGGCGCCCGAGCGGTCCGCCTCCCGCTCCACCGCCCGATAGGCGTCGGCGTCGATCCGGTAGCGGTCGGCCGCGGAGTCGGTGCGCTGGTTGGCGGCCGGGAGCGCCTCGCCGACCACGCGCTCCCCGCCCCGGCGGCTCCCCAGCAGGAACCCGCACACCTCGTGCGGGTGGCCCGCCTCCGCCTCCGCGCGGATCGTCCGCATCGTCGTCTCCGGGACGATCAGCCTCACGGCGACGCCTCCTCCCAGAACGACTCTCCCAGGTACATCCGGCCGTCGTCGCAAAGGACGGTCACGACGACCCCCTCGTCGAGATCGCGGGCGACCTCGAGCGCGGCCCACACGTTGGCTCCCGAGGAGGGACCGACGAGGATCCCGTCTTCGCGGGCGAGGCGGCGGACGGTCTCCTGCGCCTCCTCGGTGGAGACCGCGATCGTCCGGTCCGCCAGGTCCGGGTCCCAGATGGCGGGATGGAACGCGGTCTCCAGGTGCTTGAGGCCCTCGAGCCCGTGCATCGGCGAGCTCGGCTGGACCGCCACCAGCTCGGTGTCCGGCCGCCGCTCCCGGAGGAAGCGGCCGGCCCCGGTCAGGGTGCCGCTGGTGCCGATCCCGGCGACGAGGTGGCTCGCGCGGCCTCCCGTCTGCTCCCGGATCTCCGGGCCGGTCGTCTCGTAGTGGGCCCGCCAGTTGGCCGGGTTGTCGTACTGGTTCGCGTACCAGTAGCGGTCGGGGTCGCCGGCGGCCCGGCGCCGCGCCTCGTGGTAGGCGCCGTCGTGCGACTCCTGGGCGTCGGTCAGCACCAGCTCGGCCCCCAGCGCCCGCAGGGTCGCCAGCCGTCCCGGGCTCGCGTTCTCGGGGATGCACAGCGTGACCGGGTAGCCGCGGGCCGCGCCGATCCACGAGAGCGCGATCCCGGTGTTGCCGCTCGTGGCGTCGAGGATCCTCTTCCCCGGCTCGAGCTCGCCCGAGCGCTCCCCCTCGAGGATCATCCGGAGCGCCGGCCGGTCCTTCACCGAGCGGCCGGGGTTGAGGTGCTCCGCCTTGGCGTACAGCTCCACCGGGGCGATCTCCGCCTCGAATCCGCGCAGCCGCCACAGCGGGGTGTCGCCGATGGCCTCGAGCGGGGAGGCGCGGTCGGTATCCTGTCGCGAGGTGAGCGTCGGGATCGTCATGTCGGGGTCCGAAGTTAGAATCCGGAGAGAATCTGTCCACTTTCCCCGCGCGGCGCCGCGGGGAGGCCGTCCGCGCACCCGGGGTTACGGCGGAGGCCGGCTCGCTATTCCCCGCCACGCGCGGCTTCATGAAGGCGGCGATCGACGCGGACACGGAACGCATCCTCGGCGCCGCCTCCGATCGGCGCGGGCCGAGCCCGCTGGAGACGATTCCGCCGAGCGACGATCTTCGGGGCCATGGCGTACATCGAATACCACGACGCCGACCGGCCGATGGACCACATCCTGAAGATCTCCACCGTCCACCCCGAGGCGCTTCGAGCCCACCTCCACTTCTACCGCACGCTGGTGAAGGGCCCGAGCCCGCTCTCGCGGAAGCGACGGGAGATGATCGCCGTCGCCGTCAGCGAGATGAACGGGTGCTTCTACTGAGTGCGCCACCACGGGGCGGCGCTCCGTGATCTGGCGGACCAGGCGGAATGGGCGGTGGAGTTCGAGCGGGAGTGGCGGGGCGCGAGGGACGGGCTCGACGCCGCCGACCGCGCCATGCTCGACTACGTGGAGAAGCTCACCCGCCGGCCGGCCGAGGTGGGGCCCGATGATGTCGAGGCGCTCCGCGCGGCGGGCTTCGACGACCGGATGATCCACGACGTCGCCGCCGTCGCCGGCTACTTCGCCTTCGTCAACCGCCTCGCCGACGGACTCGGGGTGGAGCTGGAGGAGTACTGGAAGGGAGAGGAGGCGCCGTGAGCGCCGGCGCCCGCTCGACCACGACGGGAAGGTAGATGCGGAAGGTCGTTCCGTTCCCGGGCTCGCTGTCGACGGTGACGGTGCCTCCGCTGCGATCGGCGAACCCGTACACGGTTGCGAGCCCCAGGCCGGTCCCCTCGCCCTCCGGCTTGGTGGTGTAGAACGGCTCGAAAGCCCGCTCCGCCGTCTCCCGGTCCATCCCGCACCCGTCGTCGGTGACGCACACCTCCACGTAGCGGCCCTCCGGGAGCTCGGCGGCCCGTCCGTCGCCTTCCCCCGGCAACGTCCGCTCGCGGAGCCCGATCCTCATGCGCCCGCCCCCCTCCATCGCGTCGCGGGCGTTCACCGCCAGGTTCATCAGCGTCTGCTCGAAGCCGCTGCGGTCCACCTCGACGTCCCCCGTGTCGGCGAGCTTCAGGGTGAGCGTGGCCTCGTCTCCCAGCACCCGCCGCAGGAGCGAGCGGAGATCCGCGATCACCTGTCCGGGGTCGAGCCGCTCGAGCTCGAGCGGCCGGCGCCGGCTGAAGGAGAGAAGGCTCTTCACCAGGTTGCCGGCCCGCTTCGCCGCGCTCCGGATCTCCCCGATCCGCTCCAGGGCGACGGGATCCTCGGACTCGTTCTCGAGCAGCTCGCTGTAGCCGAGAATGGCCACCAGCACGTTGTTGAAGTCGTGGGCAACGCCACCCGCCACCCGCCCGACCGCCTCCATCTTCTGCGCCTGGCGCAGCTGCTCCTCGGCCCGGACCCGATCGGTGACGTCGTGGACCGTTCCGATCAGACCCACCCGGTCGCCCTCCTCGTCGGTGACGGGCCGTCCCTCGACCTCGATCACCCGCTCCTCGCCGTCCGGCCGGACGATCCGCTCGTCGAAGCCGAACGGCTCGCCCTCCTCGAGCGCGCGGGTCACGGCGGCCTCCGCCTTCTCCCGATCCTCCGGATGGACGTGCTCGATGTAGGTGGAGAAGTCGAACTCGCGCCCGCCGGGCTCGTAGCCGAAGATCCGGTACATCTCGTCGGACCACCGGACCGTGTCCTCCACCGCGTTCCACTCCCAGCTGCCGAGGTGCGCGATCTCCTGCGCCTCGGCGAGCTGCTCCTCGCGGCGCCGCAGCCGCTCCTCCATCCGGCGCCGCTCGGTCACGTCGATCGCCACGCCGATCGCCCCCTCGATCTTCCCGGCGGTGCTCCAGCGGGGGACGTGCCACGTCTCGAAGGTCCTCCCCTCCACCTCGACCGTCGCGACGTCCGACTCGCCGTCGAGGGCGCGGCCGATCGCCACGCGCAGGTCGGGTCCGTCGTCGAAGAGGTTCGCCAGCGACGCGCCCACGTAGTCGTCCGGCTCCCGGCCGATCGTTTCCATCCCGCTCCCCTTCGCGAAGCGGATCCGCCGCGCGGTGTCGATCGACCACAGGAGCACCGGGGCGGCGGACACCACCGCGTCGAGACGGCGGCGGCTCTCGCGGAGGCCGTAGTGGGACCGGATCAGCGAGCTGAGGGCGACCCAGGAGAGCCCGAGCGCGGTGAAGAGCACCAGCAGGTAGAACGCGGGGTCGAGCAGGGGGTCGCTCGCGAACCACGCGCTCGCCAGCGCACCCGCGGCCACGAACCCGAGGAACGCCCTAAGACCCCTCCGGCTCTGGAAGGCGAGGGTGGCCGCCGCGTAGATGCCCGCCAGCACGAGCAGCAGGCCGATCAGGTACACCGGAGCCAGCCGGTTCGTCGCCAGCAGGTAGAAGAAGTGGCCGGTGATCAGGTACACCACCGTCATCACGAACGGGTGGAGGTGGCGCCGGGCGAACTTCGGGTCGAAGGAGAGCCCGAGCAGCAGCAGGCAGACCCCCGAGACGACGAGGCGAAGCGAGAGGGGGTCGTGATGGTGAGGCTGCACCTCGCCCCCGAGGAGCAGGAAGAGGGGGTACACCACGGCGACGATGAGGAAGATCCACCGCGTGGTGATCACGCGCTCGCGCAGGCGCGGCGACATGGCACGCTCGTGCCGGGCGGAGGTGTCGGGATGTGGTTCGTCCACGACCTGAGCCTCGTCCCTGCCGGGGTCCCGGGTGTGCAACGCTCCGCGGGACATTTGTAGAAAGATTCGTGCCAGGCTCTGATCAGAAGACGACCACGACCACCACGTTGTGGCTCCGGTCGACGAAAGAGCGCTCCCCGCCGGGCTCCTCGCGGGTCCAGTGGTCGAACTCGTAGAGGAGCGTGAAGCGGGGCGAGAGCGACCACGCGATCCCGGGCTGGTGGATCCACTCCTCCGCCCCGCCGGCGTAGTCGACCCGGCTGTGGTTGTAGTACGGCTCGAGCCCCCACCGGCGCGCGCGGGCGCCGAGCAGCAGGTAGTCGCCCTCGAGCTCGGGATCCACGGGAACCGCCGCGGCGTCGGCGTCCCGCGAGAGCACCTCGGCGTACACCTCGCCCCACCCCACGTCCACCCACGCGTCCAGGGCGGCGTCGACCACCTCCACGCCGTCGAGGCCGGCGCCCTCCAGCTCCTTCCGGGCCCACGAGCCGCCGATTCCCGCCTCGACCCCCGCCGCGGGCCGCCAGGCGGGGGCGAGGCGGAGGCGAATCTGGTCGTGCTCGTCGACGCCGTCGAAGGTCTCCGGGTCGCGCCCGGCGAGGGCGCCGTTGAGCCCGTCGGAGTCGAAGAGCCACTGCGCTCCCCACGCGAGCGTCCAGGAGGCCGGCTCCCCGCCGGGGGCGGGCGGCGCCCACGCGCCCTCCCACGAGAGACCGAAGTCGGGGTCGAGCTTGAGGCCGTCGAAGTACTGGACGTTGCCGAAGAAGGAGCCGTCCCAGAAGCGCCCCCCCAGGGCGTACACCTTGCCCGCCTTCAGCCGGCCGAGCGGCGCGTCCCACCACCCGTACGCCTCCTGCGCCCACACCGTGGTGTCGTAGTACTCCCGGAGCTCGGTGTCACGAATCCGGGCGAGGCCGTGGAAGCCGAAACGCTGACCGGCGATCCCCGTCGTCTCGGCGTCGATCCCGATCGCCAGCGTGTACAGCTCGACCTTGCCGTCGCCGTCGACCGGGGCGTGGCCGAAGATCTGCACGTAGCCCGACCACGCGACCGACATCGAGTCCGAATCCGCGGTCTGCCCGGCGGCCCCGGCGGGGAGCGCGGCCAGAACCACCGTCGCGGCCGCGGCGGCGAGCGGGAGCGAGGGGCGCCTCACCGGCCCGCCTCCACCCATCGGAGGGGCTCGGTCTCGCTCCGCTTCTCGCGCCCCCACGACCAGAATCCCAGGTACAGCACGGTCGCCGCGGCGAGGCCCCACACGTTCGCCCCCAGGAGATCCGCGTAGGCGCCGCCACCGATCGCGAGCGCGTCGGGCCACACCCCGGCCACGAGCGCCACCCCCACCGCGATCCCGGTCCAGAAGGCGGCGTGGAACGCGGCGGGAGGGGCGGGCCCGAGCTTGTAGAGACACACGATCGGGGCGAGGCCGATCACCATCGTCCCGCTCACGGTCGTCGCCTGGAGGATCGTGGCGCCGGTGAGGAGCGGAAGGCTCCCGAGCGCGGCCCCCGCCACCATCGCCGCACGGCCGACCGCGACCCGGCCGACCGCCGATCCGATCCCCCGCCGACGGCCCGCCCCGGTGGGCACGTCCACCGCCGCCCACTTGCCGAGGGAGGCGAAGGTGGAGTCGAGCGTGGAGCCCGCCGAACTCATCATCACCACATTCATCGCGACCATCACCCCCACCCCGAGCGCGGCGGCCACCGCGCGGGGGGCGTCGTCGGCGACGGGCATCCCCTCGAGGAACGCCATCACCCCGATGGCGCTGAACAGCACGATCAGCGCCCCCCCCGCCGCGCCGGCGAAGCCGAACGCGCGACGCACCCGGCCGACCGGCGCGATGAACGCCCGGTCGGTGAGCACGGGGTCGTGGAACGGGTAGCTGAAGGCCTGCAACAGCGCGACCAGCAGCAGGTCCACGCCCCCGACCAGCGTCCACTCCCCCGCCGTCGCGATCGGCCGGACCCCGGTCCGGGGCACCACCACGAACGCGACCAGCGCGAGCAGGAACGTTACGAGGGCCAGCTGGATCGCGTCGGTGACGATCGAGGAGCGGAGCCCGCCCTTCAGCGAGTAGGCGAGGGTGATCGCGCTGAATGCGACCGCCGCGAGGTAGAACTCCCCGCTCCCCTTCTCCCCGAAGTAGGTGCCCACCACGATCGTGTTGCTCCAAACCTCGTTGTAGAGGCGGATCAAGATCGCCACGAGGAAGGCGATCGCCGCCGCGCGGCCGAAGCGGGAGACGAGGAAGGCGGCGAGGCTCTCCGCACCCGTGTCCCGGCGGATGCCGCCCAGCACCAGCCCGGCCACCGGGATCGAGAGGTACCAGCCGGCGTAGGCCACCCCGCCCACGAGCCCGAACTCGGCCCCGAGGTTCGCCGCGTTGGTGATCGACTTGGCGAAGATCCAGGTGATCAGCACGCTCGCCGCCAGCAGGCCGGCGCCCACCTCGGCCCCGCCGGCCGAGCGGGCCCGGAAGAACCCCTCGGGGGAGCGGGCCGTCGGGCTGATCGCCCACAGCACCAGCCCGTAGAGGGCGAGCAGGATCCAGGCGATCACTGCGGCTCGAGCACCGTGCCGCGGCGCCACAGCTCGTAGGGGCTCTCCCGGGTCCGGGCGAGCGCCTCCCGGAGCAGGGGCCGGCCGGGATGGTCCGCGTCCGCTTCGGCGAGCAGCTCCTCGAAGAACTCGGTGTAGAAGGCGTCGGGGCGCACCCCGATCCGTCCCACGACCGTGGTGGCCCCCACGGGGGCGGGCCCCCTCCAGGCGAGGGTGCGGGTCTCGCCGGCGGGAATCCGATCGTCGGCGAGCTCCACCCACGCCCCCTCGTCGAAGACCACCCTCCGCGAGAGCGTGCGGCGTTTCGAACCGAGGGTGTCCCCGGCGGAGTCGAGGAAAGCGATCTCGAGGTCGACGGCCGGCGTCACGTAGGTGGGAAAATGGTGCCCCGTTCCGGTGTTGGCGAGGGCGAGGGTCACCGCGAACGCCCCGTCCCCCGGCGACCCCTCCACCGTCCACCCGGGCGTCACTCCCGAGCGGGTGGTCCCGGGGTCGTGGATCCCCCGCCACAGATGCCGGCGATCGGGCATGTGGCACGACTGGCACCCGACCCCGCGCTCGGCCCACTCGCTCGCGCGCCACTCGGCGACGGTGTTCTCCAGCGGCTTGCCGCCGGGCGCGGGCTCCTCGAACTGGTGGCAGGGCGCGCAGAACTCGATCGACTCGAACGCGGGATCGCCGACCGCCCCGTCGTGAGGCGTCCCATCGGGAGCGGGCGCGATCGAGCCGTCCCTGCGGGGCGGACCGTACCGGCGCCAACCGCGCACGTGGCAAGCGGCGCAGGAGACCCCCGCGCGCTCCAGCTCGGGATCCCAGGCGGGGTTCTCCCGCCAGGCGCCGTCCGTGCCGGGGATCCGACGCAGCTGCTCGGTGAGCGGGGCGTGGCACGCCATGCACGACTCCACCGTCGCCGGATCGCTCTCGAACCATGCCGCGAGCTGCCCCTCCAGCCCGGGCGAGTACGCCCCGGCGTGGAGGCTCCCGGACCACTCCTCGAAGCGATCCCGGTGGCAGGTGGCGCAGGCGGCGGGGTCGAGATCGGTCTCGATCGGGGACCATCCGGCCGGAGGCTCGCCCTGGAGCGGAATCGGACGCTCGCCCCAGTGTCCATCGAGAAACGCCGAGACGGCGCTCGACGACTCCGCGGCCGACGGTCCGTCCGGCTCCCTCGCCCCGCATCCCGCGACCAGGAGCGCGGCGCACGCCATCGCGCCGAGCCCGCGGAGGAATCGAATCACGACGTCGTCGGAGCTTCTGGCGGTCAGCGGGCCGCGCCGACGCGACCCATCTGGATCACGGTCCGATCCACCACCCGCTGATCGGGATATCGGAAGAACGGCCGCGTGAGCGTGAACTTCACCAGCGCCCCGTCGGGGGTTCGCATGATCCCCGTGAACATCTTCTGGCGGCCCGTGTCCATCTCCATCTCGTGGTCCATGAACACGGCGCTCGCGAACCCGCGATAGAACGCCTTCACGCGCTCGAACGCGTCGTCGGTGACGAGAATCCGCTCCCCGAGTCGGACCTCGAAGAGCTCCGGCGGCTCGCCGGCTCTCGTCCACGCCTCCAGCATCGTCTCGCGCAGCCCGGTCGCCCGTTTCGCGTTCGGATACCGGGGAACCCCCAACACGGAAGGGCCTTCGTGAGCGGCGATGGCGGCGGCCTCCAGCGAGAGGGGTACCGGAGTGACCACCGCCGTTTTCGCCGCGACCTCGGGACGCTCGCCACAGGCGAGTGGCAGGGTGAGAAGCAGAGCGCCGCCGAGGAAACCGGACATCCGTTTGCGGTTCGTCCCGTCCACGCTGGTGGGGACGGCGGAGGTGTCCGATTTATTTCGCGCCGGGATCCGGAATAAGGGGCGCCCCTTCCGCGTCCCCCGGAGTGACGGTCCGCCAGCCCACGAACCGAACCCACCCATTCACGGGAGGAAGGCAGAGACCATGAACGGCAGCAAGCGCATCCGGACCCTTCCGGTCCTCGCCCTGGCCGCGACGCTGGCCTGGGGCTGCTCGAGCGAGGCGGACGCCGGGGCCGACGAAACGGCGCGGCACGAGAGCGAAGCGGAGCCGGCCGCGGCCGCGGTGGCCTACGAGACCGTGGTCGACGCGCGCGAGGGGGAGATCGTCGGCCAGGTGGTCGACGTCTCCTGCTATCTCGCCCAGGGCCTGAAGGGCGACTCCCACCGCCAGTGCGCCGAGGTGTGCGCCAACCAGCTCGGCATCCCGCTCAACATCCTCGACGACGACGGCAACCTGTGGCAGCTCGTCGACGACGACATGCCCGGCCACGACCAGAACCCCACCGTCGTCCAGTTCGCGGAGCAGCGCGTCCGGGCGAAGGGGAAGCTGATCGAGAAGGGCCCGAACCGGGCGATCATCGTGAAGGACGTGGCCCTCGTCGAGGGGACCGCGAACCCCGAGGCACTGGAGAACTCCAGCGACCCGGAGCTGGGCAGGACCTTCAACACGAAGCGCTCCGCCAACCCTTGCGCCGGCAAGGCCGACGCCGAGAAGAACCCGTGCGCGGCGAAATCGTAGTATCGCACGAGATGGCTTCTCTCCGAGGGCGGGTCCCCAGCCACCCGCCCGCGGACGCATCCCCCCGGAGGCCGATCGTTCCATGATCCGCATCGCGACGCTCTCTCTCTCGCTTCTGCTCGCAGCGCCGATCACCGTTCTCGCCCAGACGAAGAACGGCTTCGACCTCTCCGAGAGCCTGATCCCCGTCGACGAGATCGTCTCCGGCGGCCCGCCACGGGACGGCATCCCGGCGCTGACCGACCCGAGGTTCGTGTCCGTCGACGAGGCCGGCTGGATGCGCCCCGGCGACCGGCTGATGGCCCTCGAGCGGAACGGCGTCGCCAAGGCGTATCCGCTCCGGATCCTCGTCTGGCACGAGATCGCCAACGACGAGATCGGCGGCGAGCCGGTGGCCGTCACCTACTGCCCGCTGTGCGCGACGGGCATGGCGTTCGACCCGATGGTGGACGGGCGCCGGCTCGTGTTCGGGGTGAGCGGGCTGCTGTACAAATCCGACGTGCTGATGTACGATCGCCGGACCGAGAGCCTGTGGTCCCAGATCCGCCGCGAGGCCGTGACCGGCCCGATGCGGGGGACCGACCTCGAGCTGATCCCGCTCGTCCACACGACGTGGGAGCGGTGGAAGGAGGAGCATCCGGACGGCCTCGTGCTCTCCCGCGACACCGGCTACGAGCGGAACTACGACCGCAATCCCTACCTCCGCTACGAAACGAGCCCGAGCACGATGTTTTCGGCGGGCGAGCGGGACGACCGGCTGGCGCAGAAGGCACTGGTGCTGGGGATCACCGAGGGGGAGGCGGCGGTCGCCTTTCCGCTCGAGGAGCTGGAGAAGCGCCGGCGGCCGATCCGCACTCGGGTGGGCGACCGGGAGCTCTTCGTCTACTGGTTCCCCGGCAACCGCACCGCGTTCGCGACCGACCTCGGTGGCGAGAAGGTGCCCGCGACCCTCGCCTACTGGTTCGCCTGGAGCGGCTTCCATCCCGATACCGAGGTGTGGAGATCCGAGTGAGGGGATGACCCGCCCGTGACCTGGGTCGTTCTCCTCCTCTTCCTCGTTCCCGTCCTCCACCCGCTGTTGATCCCGGTGGTCGGGGTCCCCTCGCACCTGCTGTGGTTCGTCCACGTCCTGCCGGTCGCCATGGCGACCTACGGGCGGGGAAGGAAGCTGGGGGCCGCCGCGATCGGCCTGAGCGTAGCCCTGGTGGTCGTCGGCGAGAAGACGTTCGGCGCCGGCTACGGCCGGCCCGCCGACTGGGAGACGGCGATCGCGCTCGCCGTGTCGCTCGGCTTCACCAATCTCCTGGTGGCCGGCTTCGCGCTGTACGCCCGCAGGATGCGATGGGACTACAACTCCCTCTTCGAGCGCGGGACGGTGGGGATTTTGCGGACCGACCGCGACGGCCGGATCGACGCCGTCAACCCGGTCGCCGTCGAGATTCTGGACAGGCCGATCGAGGAGCTTCGCGGACAGCGAGTCGGCGAGGTCGTCCCCGTTCCCGAGGAAGCGATCGGATCGCTGGAGTTCGAGAGTCGGACGAGCCGCGACGACGGCGTGGAGGTCGTCCTCGATGTGGCGATCGTTCCGCCGGGACGCGAGGGGGTCGAGGGAGACCACGTATTGATCCGCGACGCGACCGGGCGGAAGCGTCTGGAGACCGAGCTGCGCCACTCCCAGAAGATGGAGGCGATCGGCCGGCTCGCCGGTGGCATCGCGCACGACTTCAACAACCTCCTGACCGTCATCCGGGGCTACACCCAGATGCTTCTGGAGCGCGCCTCACCCGACGATCCCGAGGACGCCCCCGTCCGCGAGATCCACGACGCCGCCGAGCGCGCCGCCGCGCTCACCGACCGGCTGCTCACCTTCTCCCGCCGCGGGGCCTCCGCGCAGGAGGAGGTCGACCTGAACGGGCTCGTCGAGGGGATCGAGGGGATGGTCGATCGGCTGGTGGGCGACGACGTGCGGGTCGAGACCGACCTGGAGCCGGATCTCCCCGCCGTGGTGGCGGACCCCCGGGAGCTCGAGCAGGTGATCGTGAACCTCGCCATCAACGCCCGGGACGCCATGCCCCAGGGCGGCACGATCACCATCGCCACGGGGAACTTCGAGGCGGATCCCGACGAGGGGGAGGAGATCCCGCGGGGATCCGTTCGCCTCACCGTGGCCGACGAGGGGATCGGCATGGACGAAGCGACCCGGGCGCGGGTCTTCGAGCCCTTCTTCACCACCAAGGGGAAGGGCGAGGGAACGGGCCTGGGGCTGTCGACCGTCTACGGGATCATCGAGCAGAGCGGCGGCGCGATCCGGGTGGAGAGCCGGCCCGGCGAGGGGAGCGCCTTCCACATCCTGCTGCCGCCTCTCACCTCCCGACCCTCTTCTCCCTGATCCGCTCCAGCGCCGCGCGGAAGCGGCGCGGCACCTCCTCGGCCGCGTCCTCGGGGACGTCCAGGTGGAGGACCGCCCGGATCGTGGTGGGGCCGACCGGGAGGATGGCGACGCTCTCCTCGGCGAGCGCGTCGACGAGATCGGCGGCGGTGATACCGCCGGGCTCGATCCCGATCAGGACGATGTTCGTCTCGACCCGGTCGGGGTCGGCGGCGATCCCGTCGAGGCCGGCCACTGCCTCGGCGATCGCGCGTGCCGCCGCGTGATCGTCGGCCAGCCGGTCTGCGTTCTCCTCCAGCGCGAAGATTCCGGCGGCCGCCAGGATCCCCGCCTGGCGCATGCCGCCGCCCAGCCGCTTCCGGATCCACCGCGCTTCTTCGATCGCCCCGGCGTCGCCCACCAGGCAGGTGCCGACCGGTGCGCCGAGACCCTTGGAGAGGCAGATCGAGACGGTGTCGGCGCACGCCGCCCACCGCCCGGCGGCGACCCCGGTGGCGGCGATCGCGTTGAACAGCCGCGCCCCGTCGAGGTGGACGGCGATCCCGCGCTCCCTCGCCCACTCCGCCACCGCCTCCATCTCCGCGATCGGGTAGATCCGCCCGCCGTGGCCGTTGTGCGTGTTCTCGAGGCACAGGAGCCGGGTCCGGGGGAAGTGGGCGTCGGCCGGCCGCACCATGCCGATCAGGTCCGCCACCCGGATCGCCCCGTCGGAGGTCTCGACCGGGTGGAGCTGCACCCCTGCGAGCGCCGCGGGCGCCCCCGCCTCGAAGTGGAAGATGTGCGCCTTCGCCTCGATCAGCGCCTCGGTGCCGGGTTCGGTGTGGAGGGCCACCGCGGTCTGGTTCGCCTGGGTGCCGCTCGGAAAGAAGAGCCCCGCCTCCTTGCCCGTCCGCTCGGCGATCGTCGCCTCGAGCCGCTTCACCGTCGGGTCGTCGCCCAATACGTCGTCGCCCAGCGGCGCCTCCGTCATCGCCCGCAACATCGCGTCCGACGGGCGGGTCACGGTGTCGCTCCGGAGGTCGTAGCGCGCGTCCGTCACTCCGAGGCAACGATCGCCGCGATCAGGTCGATCCCGTACCACAGGTTGGCGATCCGGAGGTTCTCGTCGGGGGCGTGCTGGTTGTCGTCGTGGTTGGCGATCGGCACGCCCACCAGCGGAGCGCCCAGCCGGTCCTCGAACACGTAGAGGGGAAGCGAGCCGCCGAGCGTCGGCAGCAGCACCACCTCGCGGGGCGA
>JAWVZN010000023.1:0-35715 GCA_033722155.1 Gemmatimonadota bacterium
ACGGGCCCTCGTGGACGCGCACAGAAACGGGATCGGACTGGAGGAGCTGGTGAACGCCCTGGACGAGGTCGCCGAAGGGTCGCCCGCGGCGGCGCTCGACGCGGAAGGAGGAGCATGACCCTGCCCACCGAGCTGGACCGGATGAGCCTCACCGTCGAAACGGAGTCGTTGACGAAGCGCTTCGGGGCGAAGGAGGCCCTACGCGGCCTCGACCTCCAGGTCCCGGAGGGGGCCGTCTACCTCCTGGTCGGCCCGAACGGGGCCGGCAAGACCACGACGCTCCGGATCCTGATGAACCTCCTGAAGGCCGACTCCGGCGCGGCGAGGGTCCTCTCGTTCGATCCCCGCCGGGACGGCCCCGAGGTCCGGGCGCGCACCGGCTACGTCCCCGAGCGGCACGACCGCGGATACCCGTGGATGACGGTCGCGCGGACGATCGAGCACCACGCGGCCTACCGCCCCGGCTGGGACGCCGCCTACGCGAACCGCCTCGCGGAGGTGTTCGAGATCGAGGCTGAGCGCGAGTTCGGGGACCTCTCCAAGGGCCAGGCGCGCCGCGTCCAGCTCCTCCTCGCGCTCGCGCACCGTCCGCCGCTGTTGCTGCTCGACGAGCCGACCGACGGGCTCGACCCCGTGATGCGCGACGTCACCCTGGGCCTTCTGGCCGAGCACGTCGCCGAGAGCCCCACCACCCTCCTCATCTCGACCCACCGGGTGTACGAGATGGAGCGGATGGCCGACCACGTGGGCGTGCTCCACGAAGGGCGGCTGCTCGCCCAGACCTCGCGCGAGCGGCTCCACCGGATGCTGCGGCGCTACCTCCTCCAGATCCCGGAGCGGTGGGAGCGCGAGCCCGACCTCGACGGGGTGGTCCGGAAGTCCGGCAACGGCCGCGAGGTCCAGTGGACGGTGTGGGGCGAGGAGGCCGAGGTGAGCGACCGCCTCGCCCGGGCCGGGGCCACGGTGCGGGAGGTCGTGCCTCTCACCCTCGACGAAGCCACGATCACCCTGCTCGGCCGCAGGGAGGAACCGGAAGGAGGATCCCGTGGACTGGGACGCGTTTGATTTCTTCGTCGCCGGCACCCTCGTCACCGCCGTCGGTGTCACCTACGCCCTGGCGGCGAGGAGGACGGACAGCACCGCCTATCGGACCGCCGTCGGGCTCGCGCTCGCGGCGGCGTTCGTCCTCGTCTGGCTGAGCCTCGGCGTCGGCATCATCGGGAAAGATGGCGATCCCGCCAACCGGATGTACTTCGGGGTGCTCGGCGTCGGGATCGTCGGCGCCCTCGTCGCGCGCTTCCGGCCTCGCGGGATGGCACGCGCGATGGTCGCGACGGCGATCGCCCAGGCGGGGGTCGCCGCGTATGCGGTGTTCGCCGGATTGGGCCGGCCGTGGAGCGGGCCGCTGGAGCTCTCGCTCCTGAACGGGTTCTTCGTGGCCCTGTGGCTCGCATCGGCCTGGCTGTTCCGGAGGGCCGCGCGGGGGCGAGCCGAGGCCGCATGAGCGAAGCCGTCCTCGACCCGGTCCCCCCACTCCGCACCGCGGCCGCGGCGCAGTGGAAGGCCGTGGGGCTGGCCGTCCGGCGGGAGGTCCTCGTGGCCGCGGTCCTGCTCGCGGCGGGCCAGCTGTATATGGGCCTCGTCGAGCGCGCCACGGGCGAGGCGATCCCCCTGGGATATCTCGACGAGATCGGCGTCCTGGCCGGGGCGGCGGCCTTCCTCTTTCCGTTCTTCGTCTGGAAAGGGGAGAACTCCTTCGGGTTCTCGACCCTATGGACCCTGCCCGTCGGCCACGCGCGCCACGCGCTCCTCAAGGTGGCCGCCGGGTGGGCCTGGGTCATGGTCCTGACGGCCGGGTTCGGCGCTCTGATGCTCCTCCCCGTCCTGATCACGGGCGGGCCGCTCGGTGAGGAGTTCACCCGCCTGGTCGCGGATCCCGCGGCCCCGTCGAGCTTCCGACCGGTCGAGTGGTCGACGCCCTGGTGGTGGTGGCTGCTCCCGTTCGGCGCCGCGAGCACGACGTATCTCCTCGGCAGCGCGCTGGTCCTCGCCACCCGGCGGCCGTGGCGCTGGATCGTCGGGACGGGCCTCGGCCTGCTCCTGCTCAGGATCGGGGGGGTGGTGGGGGTCGATCCGATGGACGGTCTCTTCGAGACGCTGGTCTCGGGGGTCTGGCTCGCCCGGTACGGCGTCGAGACCCTCCTGAACAGCGGCGTCCAGAGCATCGAGGTGTGGCTCCATCGGCCCTCCGGCGAGGAGGTGAAGGCGTGGCGGGAGCTCCCCTCGCTGGCCCGGTGGGCGGGGACGGTCCTCCTGTGGAGCGCGGTCGGCCTCGCGGGCCTCCTCGCGGCAACCTGGCGCCGCCGGGAGGCATGAGGGCCATGAGCGAGACCGCCGTCCATCCCAGCCCCGACCTCCGCGCGGCTGCCGCGGCGCAGCTGAAGGCCGTGGGCCAGGCCGTCCGGCGGGAGGTCCTCGTCGCCGGAGCCCTCTACGGAGCGCTCCTCCTGTTCACGCTCCTCTATGCGATGAGCCAGGGCGAATCGGTGGGAATCGGCCACATCGGGGGTCCCGGCGTCCTGGTCGGGGCGACCGCCTTCCTCTTCCCCCTCGCCGTCTGGAAGGAGGAGGAGCGCTTCGGGCTGTCGACCCTGTGGACGCTGCCGGTCGACCACGCCCGGCACGCGCTCCTGAAGGTGGCCGCCGGATGGGTCTGGGTGATGGGGCTGACGATCGCGTTCTTCCTCTCCCTGGTCCTGGCGGTCCTGATCAGCGGCGGATCCCCAGGAGTGGAGACGACCCGCCTCGTCCTGGACGCCTCCGCCCCGTCGGGCGCACGAGCGGTGGCGTGGTCGACGCCCTGGTGGCAGTGGCTCGTCCCGTTCGGCGCCGCGAGCACCACCTACCTCCTGGGCAGCGCGCTCGTGCTCGCCACCGATCACCCCTGGCGGTGGATCCTGGGGGCGCTCCTCGTCTTCTGGATCTTCGGGTTCCTCGGCGAGGAAGGCGAGGTCGATTGGATGGACTGGCTCTTCGAGCAGGCGCTCTTCACGATCGGGTTCGGCCGATACGGCCTGGAGCCCCTCCTCACCAGCGGGCGGGAGCTCCCCTCGATCGCCCGGTGGGCCGGGGCGGTTCTGCTGTGGAGCGCGATCGGCCTCGCCGGCACGGTCGCGGCGAGCTGGCGGCACCGGGAGCGGGCGGCCCGGAAGGTGAGCGACGAGGCGCCCGCGCCCTCGGAGTAACACCGGTACCTGGCCCCTTCATCCGAACCCCCCCGCGAGATAGAGGCCCCGGGTCACCGGCCGGCCGAGTGTAACGGCCGAACCGATCCTGCGGGTGATTGCCCATCCCGCGGTTCGATGTTTCGCAATCTCCGGCAGGACGTTCTAGGTTGTCGGCGGTCCCGTCACGGTTCCGAGTGCCATTCCCACCTTCCTTCTCCCTCACCCGACCGGTCAGATGATGGCAGCCGACGCCACCCAGCCTACTCAGGACCCCGGTCCGGATCGTCGCTCGGGGGGAACTCCGTCGAAGGCACCCGAGGACCTGCGGAGGGAGCTGGGTTTCTGGACCGCCCTCACCATCGGCGCCGGGACGATGATCGGTGCCGGCATCTTCCTGCTGGCCGGGGTGGCGGTGGATCTCACCGGTCCCGGGGCGATCTTCTCCTACGGGGTCGCCGGGCTGGTATGCGTGCTCACCGCCGCCAGCGCGGCGGAGCTGGCCACCGGAATGCCCACCTCCGGCGGGGATTACTTCTTCGTCTCTCGCTCGCTGGGGCCGGCGCTGGGGGCGATCTCGGGCGTCGGGATCTGGCTGAGTCTCACCGTGGCCATCGCCTTCTACCTCTTCGGGCTGGGTGAGTACCTCTCCCAGTTCCTGCCGGTGACGCCCTTCTGGGGAGCTTTCGCCGGCGGGGTGCTCCTGACCCTCCTGAACGTGCTCGGCGCCAAAGAGTCCGGACGGATCCAGGTAGCCGTTGTCCTCACCCTGCTGGCGATCCTGGGCGTGTTCGTCGGGTTCGGGGTCTTCCACATGGAGGGTGAGAACCTCTCGCCGTTCCTTCCCTTCGGAAGCGAGCCCGTGCTGGGGACCACCGCCCTGGTCTTCGTCTCCTTTCTGGGCTTCGTGAAGATCGCCGCCGTAGCCGAAGAGGTGAAGGACCCGGGGCGGAACCTCCCCCGGGCCCTGATCGGATCGGTGCTCCTGGTCACTCTGCTCTACGTCCTCATCGTCCTGGTCATCGCCGGTGTCTTCCCGCAACGGACGATCGGGGCGGTGCGGGATCCGCTCACGGCGGCGGCCCGAGCGATGATGGGCGGGGCCGGAGGGGCTCTGATCATCTTCGCCGGCTTGCTGGCCACCGTGTCCTCGGCCAACGCCAGCATCATGGCCTCCTCGCGAATCAACCTGGCCATGGCCCGGGACCGGCTGATCCCCGGATGGTTCAGCACCATTCACGGGAAGCTGCTGACCCCGCACCGGGCCATCCTGGTGACCGGCCTCCTGGCCCTGTGCTTCCTCCTCATCGAGAGCCTCGAGAACCTGGCCAAGATCGCCAGCTCACTCCAGCTCTACAGCTACGCGGCACTGAACCTGGGCTGCGTGGTGCTGCGGGCCTCGGGTCCCGACTGGTACAAGCCGAGCTACCGGACGCCCTTCTATCCGTGGGCCCAGCTCATCGCCGCGGCGAGCTGTCTTGGAATCATCCTGTACTCGGGTCCGTTCGCACAGATCGCCGTCGTGGCCCTCATCGTCCTCAGCCTCGCATGGTACCTCCTGTGGGGCCGGAGCCGGGTCGGGATCGACCACGCGGTACCCGACTTCCGGAGGCGGTGGGCCGACCTGAAGCTCCGGGCGTTCTTCAAGCCGGCTGCCACGTTCGAGGAGGCGGAGGCCATGGAGAAACCGGCGGAGCGGGAGCTGGACCCGGACGGACCACGCCGGGTGCTGGTGGCGCTGGCGAATCCGGAGCACGAGGCCGACCTGCTGGGCATGGGACGACTGATCGCGGCGGGCAGGGAGGAGGGCGGCCGGGTCATGGGCGTCCACTTCGTTCGCGTGCCCATCCAGACCCCGCTGTCCGAGGCGGGGCGACGCTTCCGGGAGCGACGTGTCATCGAGGAAACCATCGAGGCTGCAGCCCAGGAGGCGGGCGAGACGGCCGCCTCCGGAGCGGGACGGAGCCCCGTGATCGAGACCGAGGTGGAGGCCGTCACGGACGTGGCCCACGACATCTTCGGGGCCCTGGTGGACGAGACCCGACAGCGCCGGGCGGATCTTCTTCTCATGGGGTGGCACGGCGGATTCAACGTGGGACGGATCCACCGCACGCCGGTGCAGCGTGTGATGGGGGCGGTGCGTGCTGACATGGGCGTCCTCAAGGACCGGGGGCTCGAGGACCTCCGCTCCGTGCTCCTCCCCTGGGGGGGAGGACCCCACGCCCGGCTGGGCCTCGAACTGTGCGTCCGACTCGCCAGGGCGACGGGCGTCCAGGTGCACGTGCTCCGGATCGTGAAGCCGGAGGTGGAGGTGAGCGACGAAGAGGCCAGCCTCCGACAGGCCGTGGAGACCATCGTGAACGCGCAGCCACGCTTCCGATACCACGTACGGAGAGCCTCCGATGTGATGGAGGGGATCCAATCCTGGATCGAGGAACACCCCCCCGAACTCGTGGTCATCGGGGCTTCCTCGGAGTTTCGGATCCGCAACGTGCTCTTCGGTTCCATCCCCGACGTGGTGGCCGACCAGGCCCCGTGCTCCGTGCTCATGGTACGGCGTTACATGCCCGAGCACTGGATCATTCGGGCCGGGGTGCGACTGAAGCGTCTCCGGGACCGCCTGGGCCTGACCAGCTCTCCCGAACCGGGCCCCTGAGGAGAACCTGGCGTGGCCTTGTTGAAGGACAGCGAGCGCCTCGTGAAGCAGCTCACGCTGCGGGACGTGTTCGCCATAAGCACGGGAGCCATGTTCAGCTCCGGGTTCTTCCTGCTCCCGGGGCTGGCGGCGGCCGAGGCGGGACCATCGGTGGTCCTGGCCTACCTCCTGGCCGGCGCCCTGGTTGTCCCGGCCATGTTCAGCAAGGCGGAGCTCACGACCGCCATGCCCCGCGCCGGGGGCACGTATTACTTCCTGGACCGGAGTCTCGGCCCCCTCATGGGGACGGTGGGCGGACTGGGGATATGGATCTCCCTGGTGCTGAAGAGCGCCTTCGCCCTCATCGGGATCGGCGCCTACACGGGGCTCTTCATGGAAATCCCCATGCGGACGGTGGCGGTGGGCCTCACGCTGGTCTTCACCCTCTTCAACGTCGTGGGTGCGAAGCAGACCGCCGGGCTCCAGCGGGTGCTGGTCTACGTCCTCCTGTCCGTGCTCGCCTTCTTCGTGGTCCAGGGCCTGTTCGAGGTGGTGGAGCTGGGCTTCGGCGAGGTCCTGGACCGGCAGTTCACCCCCTTCATGCCCTTCGGCCTGGAGGGGCTGGCGGCCACCACCGGGCTCGTCTTCGTCTCCTACGCCGGGCTGACCAAGGTGTCCAGCGTGGCCGAGGAGGTGGACGATCCCGACCGGAACATCCCGCTGGGGATGCTCCTGTCGCTGGCCACGGCCACCTTCATCTACGTGGTCGGGGTTTTCGTGATGGTGGCGGTGCTGGATCCGGTGGAGCTGCGGGCCGACCTCACGCCGGTGGCCACGGCGGCCGAGGCGTTCTTCGACTGGCTGCCGGAGCCGACGGGCCTCGTCCTCGTGCTGGCGGCGGCCTTCGCCGCCTTCGCGTCCACCGGGAACGCCGGCATCCTCTCCGCCTCGCGCTATCCCCTGGCCATGGCCCGCGACGGGCTGATGACAGCGGGGCTGTCGAAGATCGGGCGCTTCGGCACCCCCACCCGGAGCGTGCTTCTGACGGCGGGGTTGATGATCGCCGTCCTCCTCTTCCTGGACGTGAAGAGCGTGGCCAAGCTCGCGAGCGCCTTCCAGCTGCTCATCTTCTCCTTCGTGAACCTCAGCGTCATCGTGATGCGGGAGAGCGAGCTCCCCTCCTACGTACCGGGCTATCGTTCCCCGCTCTACCCGTGGATGCAGATCGCGGGCATCCTGATTCCCATCTGGCTGATCCTGCAGCTGGGGACCCTCTCCATCGTATTCACCTTCGGGATCCTGGCCTTCGGCATCGTGTGGTACTTCGCCTACTCTCAGGACCGGGTGGTACGGGAGGGGGCCATCTACCACGTGTTCGAGCGCCTGGGCCGGCGTCGCTACCAGGGGCTCGAGCCCGAGCTGCGGCAGATCCTGAAGGAGAAGGCGCTCGGCGCCTCCGAACCGTTCGAGGAGGCGGTGGCGTCGTCCCTGGTGGTAGAGCTGGACGAGGAGACGACATTCTTCGAGGAGGTGGTCCGGGTGGCCTCGGCACGTCTCGCGGAGACGGTGCCTCGGGATGCGGAGGATCTGGCGCAGGACTTCCTGGACGAGCAGCGGCTGGGCATCACTCCCGTCTCGCGGGGGGCGGCCCTGCCCCACCTCCGGGTGGAGGGCACGGCCGAACCCCGGCTGGTTCTCCTCCGGTCCCGATCCGGAGCGACGCTGGACCGGGAGACCGTGGCTGACGAGGCGGCGGAAGCATCCGGGGACCGGACACCCATCCACGCCTTCTTCTTCCTGGTGAGCCCGACGGAGGCCACGGGAACCCACCTCCACATCCTGGCCCAGATCGCCGCCCACGTGGATGCCGAAGGCTTCATGGAACGGTGGCTGGGGGCCGAAGGGCCCGACGGGCTCAAGGAGGTGCTCCTCCACGAGGACCGGTTTCTCTCGTTCAGGCTGGGAGGCAAGGGGCCGAGCCGGCGGCTGGTCGGCGTCAAGGTGGTGGATGCGAGCTTCCCCCCGGGGGTGCTCCTGGTGCTCATCGAGCGCGGCGGGAGCGCCATCGTCCCCGAGGCCGAAACCGAGTTCAGGGCAGGCGACCGCCTCACCTTCCTGGGCACCGAGGAGAAGATCGAGGAGCTCCGCCAGGAGTACCGGAGGAGCTGAACCGCAGGGACCAGATGGCAGACCGATTCCGACAGGACCCGGCCCGACACATCCTGCTCCGACCGTTCCAGACCTTCTTCGACCTGGAGTCGGCGAGCGGTCTCCTGCTGCTGGCCTCGGCGGTGGGGGCGCTGGTGTGGGCCAACTCTCCATGGGCCCCGTCGTACGTGCAGCTGTGGGAGACCCATTTCGTGATCGGCGCCGGCGACCTCGTGCTGGACAAGAGCCTCCACCACTGGATCAACGACGGTCTCATGGCCGTCTTCTTCTTCGTCGTCGGGCTGGAGATCAAACGCGAGGTGCTGGTGGGCGAACTGGCTTCGCCCAAGAAGGCCGCCCTGAGCGTGGCGGCGGCCGCGGGGGGGGTGCTGGCTCCGGCAGGCATCTACGCTCTTCTCAACGCCGGGGGCGAGGGCGCGGCCGGGTGGGGGATCCCGATGGCGACCGACATCGCCTTCGCCCTGGGAGTCCTGGCGCTGCTCGGTAGCCGGGTGCCACTGGCGCTCAAGGTGTTCGTGACCGCCATCGCCATCGTGGACGACCTCATCGCGGTCCTGGTGATCGCGTTCTTCTACACCGCCGGCCTGAACTGGGCTGCTCTGGGCCTGGCGGCCGTCATCGTCGTCTTCCTGGTGCTCCTGAACCGCGCGGGAGCCCGGAGCACGATCCCCTACGTCATCCTCGGGGTCGTCCTGTGGATCGCCTTCCTGAAGTCCGGGGTCCACGCGACGGTGGCGGGTGTCGTGCTCGCCCTGACCATCCCGGCGCGTCGCCGGATCGACGCCCCCGAGTTCCTGCGTCGCGCAGAGCTGATCGTTGCCGAGTTCGCCGAAGATGTTCGACCAGGCCGGACCGAGCCGACGGAGGACCAGCGGGATGCGCTGCACTCGCTGGAGGTGGCCGCCGAGGAGGTGGAAACGCCCCTGATCCGCCTGGAGCACGGCCTCCACCCCTGGGTCGCGTACTTCGTCATGCCCGTCTTCGCCCTCGCCAACGCCGGCGTCGCCCTGGGGGGAGACGTGGGGGCCGTGCTCGCCAACCCGGTGGCGCTGGGAATCGTGCTCGGACTCGTGCTGGGCAAGCCGATCGGAATCCTGGTAGTCTCGTGGCTCGCGGTCCGAACCGGCCTCGCTTCCCTCCCTACGGGCGTCGGCTGGCGACAGATATCGGGCGTGGGTCTCCTGTGCGGCATCGGGTTCACCATGTCCCTGTTCATCGCGAGCCTGGCATTCCCCGATCCAGCGCTCCTCGACACCTCGAAGATCGGCATTCTGGCCGCTTCGCTCGTCTCCGGTGTCGCGGGGGCGCTGATGCTGGTACGCAGCGGGAGGGCGGGGGACGAGGAGACGACGTGAGGCCGAGTCGCCTCACCGAGAGTGGTCAATTCTCGATAACGAACTCCTCGAACATCCCCGCGTCGGCGTGGGTCACCTCGCCGCCGGGACCAGGGTCGTCCGGCGACATCGCCAGGTTGCACCACAACACGTAGCGACCCGGACGAAAATCGGTCCGCAGCCATACCGTCCGGCTCAGGTCGTGACTGTCCAGGACACCGCCGATGGCCGTCGCCGGAGCCACGCCCTTCTTTCCCCCCTCGTGCCAGTTCCTGAGATCGGCGACCGTCCGCCCTTCCTCGAGACGGAAGATGTCGACCTCGTGCATCGACGGACCGGGGGTCTCGACCCTGAGCACCCGGGGGCCCTGTTTCAGTTCCCCTTCGAGCTCGAATCGAAAATCGATCAGTCGCAAGATGGCGTCCTCCTCGGGAGGCGTCGCGCCGTCGGACTCCGCTGCGTAGACCGTGAGCGAGTGAACGGGCAGTGACGTCAGGTGTCCCCGAAACCAGCAGCCCAGCAAGTACGTCCCCGGATCCAGTCGCTGCCAGGTTTCGACCGTCTCGCCCGGCGACGTCAACCCCGGGCCGGAGTAGTCGAGCGCGCCCTCGGGGAAGGCCGTCCCGTTTCTGACCGCTTCGAGATACTCCTCCCCCGTCATGTCGTCCGGCAGCTTGATGAACATCACCTCGTGGATCGTCGAGCCACGGTTCTCGAAGACGACATGCGCCATTCCCGAAGGAAGGCTGTCCGGGAACTGGAATCCCTCGTCGGTCGCGATGATCCGGAGGGTGTGGTCGTGCGCTTCCGGCGCGGGCTCGGGGGGGTCGGAGCAGCCCGCGAGAGAGATCGAGAGAAAGACGGGGAGAACAAGGAGGTGCGACACCCGGCGTGCAGGTCTGTATCGGCGCACGGTCAGCTCTCCTGTTCCGCGAACGGCTCTTCCTCCTCCAGCCGAAGGAACCGCGCGGCGTTGTCGTGGAGGATCGCCCGCTTCTGCTCCTCGGTCAGGAAGTCCGCCGATTCGATCGCCTCGATCGCGAACTCGATCGCGCCCGGCCACACCATCTGGTCGGAGCCGAACATGACGCGGTTGCCGAAGCCCGCCTCCACGATCCGCCGCAGGTAGCGGTGGAACTCGGCCCGCGGAAGCGTGAAGGCGATGACGCCCACGCCGACGTGGACCTGGGGATGGGCGTACAGGACCGCGAGCATGTCGTCGAGCATCGGCCAGCCGGCGTGCATCACCCACACCCGGAGGTCCGGGTGCTTCGCCAGCGCCTCCTCGAGGGTGAGGGGGCTGTGGAGCCGCGCCCGGTACTTCTCGAATCCGAGATACGGCGCCCCCGGCGGGCCCGTCCCGATGTGGATCCCGACCGGGATGTCGAGCTCCTCGGCGACCGCGAGGTACGGGTCGAAGCGGGGATCGTCGGGGGCGATCCCGGAGTACTGGTTGATCACCTCGGCCAGCGCCACGTACTTCCCCGACTCGAGCGCGCGACGGAGGGAATCGGGCGTCACGTCCATCGTCCCGATGTCCAGGAGGAACGCCGGCAGGATCCGATCCGGCGCCGCCGCCTCGTAGGCGTCCACCAGCGGACCGCTCGTGACCCCGATCATGTCGAATCGCTCGAGCGCCGCGATCGTCTCCTCCATCAACGCCTCGTCGCTCTCCGGCGTCCAGACGGGGTTGGTGCACGTCGGGTCCTTGCCGAAGCCGATGAACGCCTCCCCGTAGTCCTCGCGTCCCGGGTCGAACGTGGGGTACGTCTCGACGGGAGCGCAGATCGCCAACGGGGGCGGCCCCTGGGCATCGACCGGCAGCGCGTGAAGGTGCATGTCGATGATCCGCGGGCCCTCCTGGGCCCGGACCTCCGTCGCGAAAGCGACCGTCAGGACGGCGAATAGAGGGAAGGCGAGGTGTCGCACGGCTCCTCCAGGATGAGGGCTTCGAACCGGCGGCCTGGCCCTCCGAGTCTAGGGGCGAGCCCGGCCGGGATGCCAGAGGTCGACGGCGAGCGGGTGCCGGAGCAGGACCCGCCGGGCGGCCACGCACCCCGCCTGCTACCATGATTCCACGCCCGCGACGCTCGACAGGCGGAGGGAACCGTGCCCGAGCCGGACACACACGACTCCATGAAGCGACAGGCCGACGACCGGAGCGAACGGCTGATCATGGCGACCCTCTCCCTGGTGGTCGGCTGCCTCTCGGCGCTGGTGATCCTTCCCGTCTGGGCGACCCTGTCCGGGGGGGAGTTCGACCTCGCCTGGGACTTCGCACCGATCGTCTGGGGCGTCGCCTCCGGCGCGTGGGCCCTCACCGTGGTGCCCCTCGTCCTGTGGGGGGATCACTCCTCCTGGCTCTTCCGGCGGTCGCTGGCGCCGCTCGTCGGAGCGGTCTGCGGCGCTCTGGCGGTGCTGCTGTTCCTGAGCGCGTGGTCCTTGACCCCGCCCTGGATCCTCCTCTGGCCACCCATCGGGTGGGATCTGCTGGGAATCCTGCTGGTCGCCGCCGGGATCGGGGCTGTGATCTGGACGCTCTACACGATCGCGCACGCCCGCAGCGTCCGGCCGCTCGACTGACCGGCGGGCTCCGGCTAGCGACGGCGGGGGGCCGCGCCCTATGATCACCCCATGGGGCACGATTTCGACCGATCCCGTCTCGCCGTAGGCGCGGGCGATCTCTGGGAGGAGGCCACCCGCGCCCGATTCCTGGACGCCGTGGGCGACGGAACCCTTCCCGAGGAGGCGTTCGACCGGTGGCTCGTCCAGGACTACCGCTTCGTCTCCGGGCTCTCCCGCTTCGTCGCGCTGACGGTGGCAAAGACGCCGCGGGAAGCCCAGCGGGTCGTGATCGGCGGCCTCGCCGCGCTCGACGAGGAGCTCGAGTGGTTCGAGGACCACGCGGAGGAGCGGGGCCTCGACCTGGACGCCGAGCCCCACCCCGTCTGCCGCCGCTACGTCGACTACCTGATCGCCGCCGGCTACGGGGAGCCGATGGAGGTCCTGCTGGCGATCCTCTACGGGGTCGAGGTCGCCTACACCGTCGGGTGGGGACGGCTCGAGGCCGAGGGCCCCTACGCCGAGTTCATCGAGCGGTGGACCCACCCCGACTTCCAAGCGTACGTCGCCGAGCTGCGGGATCTGGCCGACGCCCACCGGCACCCCGACCAGCAGGAGCACTTCGACCGGGTGATGGAGCACGAGCGGGCGTTCTGGCGGATGACGTGGGAGGGGTGAGCGCCGCGTGAGCGGATCCGCAGACCTCCACCGGCGCCTCTGGAAGGAGAACGCCGATCTGGCGCGCGCCTCGCTCGAGCACCCCTTCGTCCAGGGACTCGCCCAGGGGGATCTCGACCAGGACGCCTTCCGGCGCTACGTCGCCCAGGACGCCTTCTTCCTGCGCGCCTTCCACCGGGCCTACGCGCTGGCCGCCGCCAAGTGCGGCCCCGTCACCCCGCTGGCGATCCTCCGCCGGGTCGAGTCGCTCATGACCGGCGTCCTCGACGAGCTCGACCTCCACGCCGGCTACGCCGAGGAGCTCGGGATCGACCTCGACCGGGTCGACCCCCACCCGGCCACCTTCGCCTACACCGACTTCCTGCTTCGGACCGCCTGGGAGGGCGAGCCCGGCGAGATCTTCGCCTCCATGACCCCGTGCATGCGCCTCTACGCGTGGCTCGGCCAGGAGCTGGAGGAGCACGACCACCCCGGGAACCCCTACCACGAGTGGATCCGGACCTACGGGAGCGAGGAGTTCGCCGGGCTGGCCGACGAGATGGAGTCGCTTCTCGACGAGCTGGCCGAGGACACAGACGCCGTCCGCGACGCCTACCGCTACGCCATGGTGTGCGAACGCGACTTCTTCTCCGCCCCGCTGGGGAGAGGGGAGTAGGCGCGATGGGAGCCGACGCGCCCTCCTCCACGTGGATCCTGCTGCTGCGGGGCATCAACGTCGGCGGCCGGAACCGGCTCGGGATGGACGATCTGAAGGAGATCCTGACCTCGCTCGGCCTCGAGAACATCCGCACCTGGATCCAGAGCGGCAACGTCGTCTTCGAATCCGGCGGGGAGGTCTCCCCGGATCTGGCCGACGAGATCGCCGAGGCGATCGAGGAGGACCACGGGTTCCGGCCCCGAGTGCTCCTCCTGAGCGCGGAGGAACTCGAGGAAGCGATCGAGGCCAACCCTTTCCCGGAGGCCGAATCAGAGCCGAAGCGGCTGCACCTGTTCTTTCTGGAGTCGGTCCCCGAGGAACCCGACCTCGAGGAGCTGGCCGAGGCGAAGGCTCCGACCGAGCGCTACCACCTCACCGACCGGGTCTTCTACCTCCACGCCCCCGAGGGCATCGGCCGCTCCAAGCTGGCCGGCAACGCCGAGCGCTACCTCGGCGTGCGGGCCACCGCTCGGAACTGGCGGACAGTACAGGCAGTCCGGGACATGGTATCCTGATCGAATCCGCATCGGTGCCTCTTGCTGGACACTCCTTTCTCTATGGTCCGTGATAGGCGTTCCGAACGCCTGGAGTCGCGGCGTATACGACGACTGCCGCGTTGACCACCGCAGAGAGCCAGCCCTCGGGAATGCCGCGGCTGACCTGCCAGAAACTGCCGAGGACACCGATGCCGTAGACAGTGATCGTCATCTCCCATGCCCATGACCGAACCCGCCAGGATGAATAGGCCAGGACTGCGAGAACGCAGCCCACGAAGAGGAGAAAGAGCCACGTGTACCACCCGAACAGGTCGACCATCAGGGCACTTCCGCCCGATACGACGAGCGAGTCGCGAAAATTCGGCGAGGCCGCGCTGCCAATCGCCATGACGAAGCACGCCAGGGCGCCCAGGGCGTGTACCGCTGTCAGCAGGTGAAGGAATCGGGGGAGATCTCGGGTCATCACGAGTCCTTCGTCGCCGTCGGTCGTGGTGTCGGGCTGTGGGCCGGCAAGCTCCCCGTGTTGGTGCGCCCTGACGCCTGGCATCAGCCGCGCGCTCAGCGCATCGGCTGCAGTCCATCGTCAGGCGCTACCCCCATTATCGTGTGCAGCGGATGGGAACGCCCAGCTTGGGTCCCACGGCGAGGCCCAGGAAACCCCAGCCCACAACGGGGAAGAAGAGGACAAGAACCAAGCCCGTAGCTATTCCTACGCTAATGGCCTCGGCTTAACCCTTAGGTGTCATCTGTTGCAATTTCATTCAACTTTCTCCCTTGTGTGGGCGGCTAACGAGTAGTCTCCAGTCCCGCCTATTCCGCTAGGAAGGCGAATGCTTGCCGGATAGCATGGGCCTCTGTCCCCCTGCCCGCCATGCCCGATTGGCTGCGGAACCTGACCCGGATATTCCGATATAACCGCGTACAATCCCGCGAATCCAGCGGTGATCGGACGCCGCGTCGAATCAGCGGCCTCGATCCGAAGCCGTGACCTCCACACGTCATAGCACGACGATCTCGACCTCTGTCGGGATTCGGACCATCGCCGTCTCCCTGAACCAGGGCGACGTCGTGACCAGCTTCCTCGAGACTGCGAGCGATCAGGTCATCGCAACTCTCGTCCGCCAGAAACTGCACCGCTCTATCCGTCCGACTCTCGACGTAAGCGTCCAACACGACCGGGCGAGAGCTCGATGTCCCCCTCCGTGGAGGGGGTCAGCCCGCCCAGCAGCCGGCGAAGCTCGTCGGGTCCGTAGAGACGGCCGCCCTTCACCACGGCCTCGATCCGACGGGTGTTCCGGACGTCGGCGAGCGGATTCGCCGAGAGCAGCAGGAGATCCGCGCGCTTCCCGGCCTCGAGCGTGCCCAGCTCGTCCTCCGCGCCGAGGAGCTCAGCCGCCCGACGGGTGGCCGCGACGATCGCCTCCAGGGGGGTCAGCCCGACGGCCTCGACGAGGGCCTCGATCTCTTCGTGGAGCGACCATCCGGGGAACAGGCCGATCCCGGCCAGATCGCTACCGGGAAGCACGGGCACGCCAACGTCGTGCAGGGCCTTCAGGTCGACCGCGGTCCGGTCGAGGAACCGCCGCCATCCGGCGAGCTCGTCGGCGCCCTTGGGCTCCAGGTCCTCCAGGTCGCCCGCCCACTCCCACACCAGGTCGTCGGAGAGCAACCGCCGCCGCGGATCCCGCCGGCCCGCCGAGTCGTGGACCACAATCGCCAGCGAGTCGGGATGCATCAGGTGGGTCCGCCACGCGGTCAGGGTGGGGACCAGCGCCACCCCGCTATCGGCGAACGCGTCCAGGATCTCGCGCCGGCGGGCCGGCAGGGTATCGAGGGGGTAGGGGTATGAGGCGTGCTCGAAGCTGGCTACCCCGAGCCGCGCGCCTTCGACTTCGTCCAGGCCGAACGGCGCGTGGCCGGCCACGCGGAGACCCCGCGCCCGCGCGGCGCGAACGATCGCCGCGTACACCTCGTGGGAGGCCGCTTCGCGGATCTTGACGAAGTCGACGCCGAGCGCGGCGAGCGAGTCGACCACGCGGCGGGCCGAGGCGGTGTCGGGGACGGGGACGCGGGTTCGCTCCGACGGCTCGCGGGTCGCCTGTCGCGCTATGCGCTCGAGGGTCTCGGGCCGTTCGAGCATCGGCCCGGGCGTCCAGATCCGGGGCCCGTCGATCTCCCCGGCGGCGATCCGTCGCTCCATCGATCGAACCAGCTCGAGGTCGCCGCCCATGTCCCGCACCGACGTGACGCCGTTTCCGAGCAGCACGGGGAGGGCCGCCTCCCCCGTCTTGGTGAGGTGGACATGGAGGTCCCACAGGCCGGGGATCGCCCACCGCCCGGTCGCGTCGATCACCCGCGCCCCGGCCGGGTAGGCCGATCGGTCCGCGGGCCCGATCGCCACGATCCGGTCCCCCGCGATCGTGATCGCCCGCCCCGGAAGGGCGGGCGCGCCGGTCGCGTCGATCAGCGTGACGTCGTGGAGGACGGTCGGGGGCGGCTCGGTCTCGCGGTCGGCCGGGCTCGAGGCGCACGCGGCGGCGAGGAGCAGGATCGCCGCCGGACCCGCGGTCCGGGTCACCCGCCCGCGGACGTTCGGCCGCGAATCCGCGCGATCGCCCACGCGGCGGCTTCGGCGATCGACGTCTCGGGGTCGCGCGTCCGCCGCTCGAGATGCTCGAGCGCCCGGTCGTCGCCGATCCGCGCCAGCGAGCAGGCCGCGGCCAGTCGAACGGGCCGGTGCGGATCGTAGACCGCGATCGTCAGCGCCTCGCGGGCGTCCTTCGGATCGGCGTGCTTGTCCGCGATCACCGCCGGGCCCGACTTCTCCGCCGTCACCAGCCCGCCGAGTGACCACGCGGCGCGGGTCCGCCGGTCGGCGTCGGGCTCGACCAGCAAGGCGCGGATCTCCTCGGGGACGGTGGCTCCATCCAGGCCCGCCAACACGGCGGCGGGAGGCCCGCAGTCGTTCGGGGCCCGCGACGCCACGACGGGGCCGTTCGCGCTCGACGTCCGCGGCCGATCGGACTCCCCGGATTCCGGAGCCGGCGTCGGTCGAACGGCTGGCGAATCCGCCCGCGCGGCTGCCTCCGTGCCCGGGCGCGACGCCTCGTCCGGCCCGCGACCGATCGCGCCCAGCGCCCCGACGGCCGACTGCCGCACGTGGGCGTCGGGGTCGCGGGTGGCGTCGATCAGGGCGGACACGGCCGCGGGGTCCGCGATCCATCCCAGCGACTCCGCCGCCTGCCGCCGCACATGCTCGTCGGGATCCGCGAATGCGGCGACGAGCGCGGCGACGGCGCCGGGGTCCCGCGCGGCCTGAAGGCGGCCCGCCGCGCGCTGTCGCGCCCGCGGGTCGTCGGCCTCCAGGGCGCCGATCGCGGCCTCGAGCTCCGGGCCTTCGAGCCTCGGGGGCCTCGCCTGGGCGACCGGCAGGTTGGGCTGTGCCGGGCGCAGGCCCAGCACCTCTTCGGCGGCCCGGCGGACGTCCGGGTCCGGATCGTCGACGAGCGGGCGGATCGCCGCGATCCCGTCGGGATCTCCGATGTCGCGCAACGCGTTGATCGCCGAGCGGCGGACGAAGGAGGCCTCGTCCCCGAGCGCGTGGACGAGCGCCGCCACGACAGGATCCTGCCGAGCCGGCTCCGGGCCGCCGCGGACCACCGTCGCCGAGCCCGCCATCACGCCCGCGACGAGGACCGCGATCGCGACCGCCGCGGCGCGCCCCCGGGGCGCGTGCGCCGGTGGTCCCTTCAGGACCGCGCGCACCCGCTCCTCGAGCTCCGTCCCGGACGCCAGCGTTACGCCCGCCGGGCCGACCCCGGCCACGGCGTCCTCGAGGGTCGCGACCAGCGCCGCCGCGTATCCGGCGGGGGGAACGCCCGCCTCCAGCACGATCCCGTCGCAGACGGCCTCGGCCTCCGCGCGAAGCCGGTTCCGTGCGCGCCAGACGAGCGGGTTGTACCAGTGGAGCACGCAGGCCAGCCGCGCGACGTCCTGGACGAGTGGATCCCGCCGCCGGAGATGGGCGAGCTCGTGGAGGAGCACGGCATCGAGGCGCGAGGCGGCCCAGTCGAGGCTCGCCTCGGGCAGCAGGATGGTCGGCCGGAGCGTCCCCCACGCCACCGGGACCGAGACGCCGCCCCGCAGGAGCCGCGGCAGCTCGCCGATTCCGAGCCGGTCGGACAGCCTCCGGAGCCGCTCGCGCGTCTCCGGGTCTTCCACCGCCCGGGCCCGCGCCGCCGCCCGCGCCAGGATCGCTCGGCGGCCGACGAACCACGCGGCGACGATCGCAACGCCGAGCAGCCACGCCAGACCGGCCGCCCGCCGGAGCGTCCCGAGGCCGCCGTCGTTCCTCTCCACTGCTGCCACCGTCGGGCGTTCGCTCGGGGTCGGCAGCTCCGGCGCACGTTCCGCCACGATCGGCGGGGCTTCCTCCAGCGCCGGCGGGACAAAAGCGGGCGCCACCTCTCCCGGCAGGACGACGGCCAGCCGGGGAGCGAGGGGGGCCACGACGACGAGGAACACCGTCACAGCGAGCGCCGTCCCCCAGAGCGCGTGTCGGATCTCGGGACGGGCGCGCCGGAGCAGCGGGGCCGCGACGGTGACCGCGGTGATCAGGAGCGTGGCGCGGAGGAGCGCCCCGGGGAGGGACCCCGCCAGAACGTCCACGGCGCTCACGATTCGCCCTCCTCCTGGAGCATGGACCAGAGCCGGTCGAGCGTTTGCCGCGGGTCGTCGCCGGCGTCGGACATCCGGAGGAACGCCAGCGCCGCCGCCTCGGGCGAGGCGTCGAAGAAGGTCTCGACCAGGTGCCGCATCGCCTCGCCGCGGGCCTTCCGCGGGGGCACGGTGGGCCGGTACACGTACCGCCGCCCGTCCCTTCGATGCGCCAGGAGGCCCTTCTCCTCGAGGATTCGCATCGTCGTCCGGACGGCGTCGTAGCCCGGCGGGTCGGGGATTCGCCGCCGGACTTCCCGAACCGTGGCCTCCCCCAACGCGTACACGGCGTCGAGGATCTGCCGCTCCCGCGGGCTCGAGGTTTGACGGGGATCCGTCATCGAATCAACTGGTAAAAGTTTACCATGCAGGCGAGACTATCCGATCCACCGAGACCTGTCAACCCGTGCGTCGCGAGCGGTCTGCACAGATTGATTTGCTTACCCCCTAAGCATATCTTCATCTCATGGACCTTCCGGAACACGTCAAGGAGCAGTTTCGGCGGTTCGGCCGGGTCGGGGGGCGGCGCCGAGCGACCCGCATGTCGGCCGAGGCGCGGAGCGCCGTCGCCCGTCGTGCCGCGTCCGCGCGGTGGGTCCGTCATCGATTCGGGGAGGCGAGCTTCGAGCGGCTCGGTCTGCCGGGTGGCGAGCTCGTGGACGCCGGTCTGGCCGACCTCGCCTCCGACCGGGTGACGCCCGAGAGCCTGGCCGTCTCGCTGGCCGCGCCGCGGCTGCGCCGGGAGGGGGTTCCCGTCAGCCGCGTCTTCGACGACCCCGAGCGCCGCCTGTTCGAGCGGCTCTCGCGAACCGCGGGCGACCTGGCCCACGCGCGCTACAACGCCTATCTAGGACGGCTGGCTTCCTTCGCCGACGCCTGCCGCCTGGCCCGGCGCCAGGCTCGCAGTGCGACGTGAGCTGACGCGGGATGCCTTGCGTCAGCTGATGCGCGAGCTGGCGCGTACGGCGCCCACTGGCGAGTCGTTCCGCATCTACATCGTGGGCGGGGCCACGGCGGTCCTGGAGGGGTGGCGACCCTCGACGATCGACGCGGACTTGTGGGCGGAACGGGAGGAGGTCTTCCGCGACGTCCAGGCGATCAAGGACCGCCTCCAGCTGAACATCGAGTTCGCCCGTCCGGAGCAATTCGTCCCGCCGCTCGCCGGGACCGACGAGCGCCATGTGTTCATCGACCGCGTAGGGAACGTCGACTTCCTCCATTACGATCCCTACGCGCAGCTCCTGTCCAAAATCGTCCGCGGCTTCCGCAAGGACTTGCTCGACGCCCGCCACCTCGTGGAGAGCGGAATGGTGGACCCGCAACGGTTTCGCGCGCTCGTTCGCGAGATCCCGGACCCGGCCTGGGCCCGGTATCCCACTTTGAGCCGGGAGGCCGTGCTCGCGGCCGTGGACGAGACGCTTCAGGGAGGATGACCGGCTCGTCGAAGGTCAGGGCTCTCTCGGTCCCCGCTCGTCACTCGGACCCCGCCGGGATCAACCTCCGGGCCTGCTCCACCACCGGCTGGGCGCCGCCGCTGTAGTTGGACATGACCGCGATGGTCCACTCGCCGTCGGGCCAGAAGGAGAGATGGGAGCTGATCCCCGGGAATCCGCCGCTGTGGCCGACGCGGCCGTCCGGGTAGATGCGGAAACCGTAGCCGTAGGCGGGCGAGCCCACCTCGGGCTTAGGGCTGGCGAGGGTCTCGAAGGTCTCTGCGCTGATCAGGGTGTCGTTGCGGAGCGCCTCGGCGAACCGGACGAGGTCGCCGACGGTCGAGTAGCCTCCCCCGGCGGGGCCCCCGCGGACCACGTGCAGGAAGAGGTTGTTGCGCCAGGGCGTGCCGGGGCCGTCGGGGCGATAATAGCCGACCGCCAGGTCGGGGTTGACGCGGTCGAGCTGGTAGCTGGCGGTCGACTCCATGCCGGCGGGGTCGGTGAGGTGGGTCTGGATGTAGTCGTAGTAGTCGTCTCCCGTGGCCACCTCGATGACGCGGCCCAGCACCAGGTAGCCGGTGTTGGAGTAGCGCCGATCGGTGCCCGGCTCGAACTGCAGGGTGTCGTCCTCGACCAGGGTCATCAGGTCGCGGACGGTGCGGAACCGGGCCGGCGACGCGTTCTCGAACTCCTCGTTGAAATAGCTCCCCAGACCGCTCGTGTGGGTGAGCAGGTGCTTGATCTGGATCTTCTCCGCGGACTCGGGATCGGGGAACTCGGGCAGGAACGTCGCCAGCGGGTCGTCGAACGACATCTCACCGCGCTCCACGAGCTGCGCGATGGCGACAGCGGTGAACATCTTGTTCATCGAGCCCAGGTTGAACCTGGTGTCGATGCGGTTGGGCACCGAGAAGTCCTTGTTGGCCTCGCCGTGGGCGGCCTCGAAGACGATCTCGTCGCCCCGGGCCAGCATCACGGCGCCGGAGAACCGCTCGTCGGCGGCCAGGTCCGCCAGCGTCGACTCCATGGCGGCGCGGATCTCGTCGTCGGTGTAGGTGTCGCCCGCCGGCGGCGGAGGGGGCGCCGTGGCCGGCCGCATGCCGACGCCGCCGACCCGGTGCGGCGCTTCCTCCTCCACCCTCACGACGAGGGTCGTCCAGGCCTCGCTCTCCGGGCTGTGGAGCAGGACCTCGGCGCGGAGGCCGTCGGGGGTCTCGATCTCGGCGATCTCGTAAGGGGCACCGCGCTCGTGCATGCCGGACAGCGCGTTCACGTGCTCTTCCATGGGAAAGGCGTCTCGCATCTCCGCGGCCATGGACGCGTCGATGAACTGCTCGATCGCCGCCGTGGAGCCGTCGTTGATCACCTCGACGAGCTCGCGGGCACGGTCGACGACGGGGTCCGCTTGCATGGCCAGGATCGACCCCGGCGCGAGGAGCGCCGGCAGAAGGAACAGGACGGCGAGGACGACGGCGAAACGACGCGACAGCTGGATGGACCCTCTCATTGTCCCTCTTCTAAGTGGGTGAGCCGGGACGACGCGGAGTCAACGGATTGTAGCGCCGCCAGGAATCATCATTCGAGCAACCCGAAGCAGGCATGGAAGATAATCGGAGAGTGAAGCCACCGCCGTGGCGAGCGGCTCTCCGAAGCCGTGAAGCCGAACCTACCGCGCTCACGGCGACTGTTTGACCCGGTTCCAGCCCCTGGCGGAGGAGCTTTCAGGTTGATCCGTCTTCGGAGCGCCAACGATACAGCCACTGCAACGCCTGAAGCGGCGACATCTCGTCGAGATTCAGATCCTCGTACTCATCCACCATCGGGTGGGGCTCGGTGGCGCCGAACAGGCTCGTCTGCTCCGCCCCCCGCTGCGCCGCCTCCGGCGCCAGCTCCCCCGGCGCCAGGCTCGGCACCTGGTCCGCGCTCCACTCGCCCTCCTCCAGGTTCCGCAGGATCTCGCGAGCGCGCTCGACAACTCGATCCGGTAGACCGGCCAGCCGGCCCACGTGGATTCCGTAGCTGCGGTCACTCGGGCCGGGCCTGACGCGCTTGAGAAAGACGATCTCGTCGCCGTACTCCTTCACCTCGACCCGGTAGTTCTTCACCCGCGGGAGGATCGACTCGAGCTCGGTGAGCTCGTGGTAGTGGGTGGCGAAGACGGTCATCGGGTTGGCGAGGCCCTCGTGGAGCCACTCGCTGACCGCCCACGCGATCGCCAGCCCGTCGAACGTGCTGGTTCCTCGGCCCACCTCGTCCAGCAGCACAAGCGACCGATCCGTCGCGTTGTGGAGGATGTTGGCGGTCTCGATCATCTCGACGAGGAAGGTCGACTGGCCCCGCGCCAGGTTGTCGCTGGCGCCGACGCGGGTGAAGAGGCGGTCGACGATCCCGAGCCGGGCGCGCTCGGCGGGGACCCACGCGCCCATCTGGGCGAGGATCTGGATCAGCCCGATCTGGCGCAGGTAGGTCGACTTTCCGCTCATGTTGGGGCCGGTGAGGATGACGAGCTGGGTCTCCTCGGGGTCGAGGGAGGCGTCGTTGGGGACGAACTGCTCGCCCTCCAACCACCGCTCGACGACCGGGTGGCGGCCGCCCTCGATCTCGATGCCGGCGTGCTCGACCATCTCGGGGCGGCACCACCGGTGCCGGGCGGCGACGTCGGCGAGGCCCGCCAGGACGTCGACCTCGGCCAAGGCGTCGGCGGTCGCCTGGAGCTCGGCGGCGTGCTCCCCCACCCGGATCCTGACCTCGGCGAAGAGCTCGGCCTCCCGCGCCTCGATCCGCTCCTCGGCACCCAGGATCCGGTCCTCGGTCTCCTTCAGCTCGGGCGTGATGTACCGCTCGGCGTTGGACAGGGTCTGCTTCCGGATCCACTCCTCGGGCACCTTCGCGAGATGCGTCTTGGTGACCTCGAGGTAGTAGCCGAACACCTTGTTGAAGCCGACCTTGAGCGACGGGATGTCGGTGGCCTCCCGCTCGGTGGCCTGGAGCTCGGCGATCCACTCCTTCCCCTCGCGCCGGGCCGAGCGGTACTCGTCGAGCTCCTCGTCGTAGCCGTCGCGGATCACCTGGCCCTCGCCGAGGGTGACCGGCGGCTCCTCGACCACCGCCTCGTCGATCGCGGCGACGACCTCGGGGTGGCCTTGCAATCGACTGGCCAGCTCGGCCCACCGCTCGCCCGGCAGGTCCTCGATCACGCCCCGGACGACGGGGACGGCGCGGCAGGTGTCGGCGAGCGCGACCAGATCCCGCGGGGTGGCCCGCCCGTTGGCGGCGCGGCCGGCCAACCGCTCCAGGTCGTGGACGGGCTCGAGCGCCTCGGCCAGCTCGGCCCGGGCGATCCCGTCCTCGACCAGCCCGGCGATCGCCCGGTGGCGGGCGACGATCCGGTCGAGGTCGGTCAGGGGGTGGGCGATCCACTGGCGGAGCCGCCGGGCGCCGATCGCGGTCGTGGTCCTGTCGACCACGCCCAGGAGCGTCGCCTTTCGCCCGCCGTCCCGGAGCGGCTCCAGAAGCTCCAGGTTCACCAACGTCATCTCGTCGATCGCCATCCGCTCGGCGGCCAGGAGCGGCCTGGGCGGCCGGATCACGGGGGCGGCGGCGGGCTGGACCTCCTCGACGTAGGCGACGATGGCGCCGGCGGCGCCGATCCCGGCCTCGAAGTCGGCCAGGCCGAACCCCTCGAGCCCGCCCACCTCGTAGCGGCGGCACAGGTCCGTCTCGGCGAGCTCGGGGTCGAAGCGCCACCCCTCGCGGTAGCTCACCGGGAGCTCGGGCTTCCACTCCTTCACGGGGTCGAGCGCACGGGGGGCGGCGATCAGGTCGGCGGCGACGCCGACGTCCCGGCTCCCCACCTCGCCCCGCCACTCGGTCGGCACCAGCAGCTCGGCGGGCTCCAATCGCTTGATCTCGGCGGCCAGGTGGTCGGCCTCCGGCTCGGCGATCCCGAACTCGCCGGTCGAGCAGTCGATCCAGGCGAGCCCGAGATCGCCCCCAACCTCGGTCAGCGCGACGAGCCAGGTGTTCCGCTCGCGCTCGAGGAGCTCCTCGTCGAGCGGGGTTCCCGGGGTCACGACCTCGGTCACCCCCCGGTCGACCACGCCGGTCGCCTGGCTGGCGTCCTCCAGCTGCTCGCAGATCGCGACCTTGTACCCCTTCTGGACGAGCTTCCGGATGTACCCCTCGGCGGCCTTCACGGGGACGCCGGCCAGCGGCACCTCGGCGGCGGCGCCGTTGTTCCGCGAGGTGAGGGTCACTTCGAGCTCGCGGGCGGCGATCTTCGCGTCGTCGTAGAACGTCTCGTAGAAGTCGCCCATCCGGAAGAAGAGGATGGCGTCGGTGTGTTTCTCCTTGATCCGCGCGTACTGGCGCATCAGGGGGGTGCCGGCGGTTTTGGTGGGGGCGCTCATCGTGTGGACCCGGGCGCGCGTTCTAATCTTGCGGTCATCGGTCGCGTTGTGAGGGGAGTGCGCGCGTCGATGTCCTCAAAGTATCGAGCCGGGCGGCTCGTCGCCATCGGAGACCCCGGGGGGGGCGGTCGGGCTAGCGCCCTCCGCCGGGCGCGCGGCTCGGCGGCCGGGCGCCGGAGATCCCGTCGCCGAACACCACGCCGCCCTTCATCTCGCCCGCCTCGCAGGTGGGACACGGCGGCGGCGAGCGCAGCGCGCGGCGCCCGCGCCTCTCCGAGCGGTCGGCCCCGACGAAGATGTCGAAGAACGCGTCCCCGGCGGCGATCCGCCACGCTTCGGGCGGGATCGTCAGCAGCAGCGACTTCCCGTTCCGGCTGACGTTCAGGCTCACGAGCTCGATCCACTCCTCGTGGCCCTCGCCCCCCTCGGCGACGCCGGGGTCGCTGTCCTGGAAGTCGGTCCACTCCGGCGTGTGGACCCGCGGCGCCCTCGCCCCGGGAGCGGTGGGCGCGGCCACCCCCACGACCACGATCTCCTTCACCTTCACCTTGCCCGGGCGCGCCCGCGAGCCCGGCGGGAGGAACGCCCGCAGGAGGGCGACCGAAACCGTCTCCAGGGATCCGCGGGCGGGCGGGGTGAGGTGGAGCCGGTAGGGGCCGGACTCGAGGTCGTCGAAGGCGAAGCTTCCGTCGCGCGCCGAGGCGATCTCGACGGTCCTCCCGCTCTCGAGGTCGGTCAGGCGAAGCCCGAGGCCCGCGACCGGCTCGCCGGAGACCCCCAGCGACGCCGGGAAGGGGAGCTGCACCTTCACCCGGCCGAGGTCGTCCTGGGCCGGAGCGGGTCCCGCGAGGAGGATCGAGAGCGTCGCCGCGGCGGCCAATCGCGAGGTCGAAACGCGCATGACCCAGAGTACCCGAAGAATTCGGGGGGTGTAAAGACCCGGGCCCTGCCGCTGCGGACAGGCGGACGCGACCCCCCGCTCCTTCGGCGCGCGCAGCCGGGGTTGCGGCTACCCGGAGAGAAGGGAGTAGAGGGCCCCCGCAGCCAGCGCCAGACCGACCACCGTGTAGAGAGCGACGATCCCTCGGAAGGCGGTCGGGTTCTCCTCCCGACGGACGCGGCGGCTGCGGCCCCGGATCTCGCCCTCGGCGACCCCGGCGCGCGCCATCGCGAGGAGGCAGAAGCCGAGCGCGACGCCGAAGACGCCCGCGAGGGTGCTCTTCGTCGCCTCGTCCTCGACGAGGGCGAAAGCGGCCAGGGCGACGCCGGCCGCGCCGAAGAGGATCCATTTCAGGCGTGCGAACACGATCCCTACGATATTCGAATCCCGCGCTTCCCATCATCATGACGGAGACGTGGGAGAAGGTGGCGCGATCAGCGAAGAGCCGAGGAAGGAGAGCCGATGGCGGATGTCACGGTAAAGTCGATCGACGAGCTGGACGGGGCCGAGCAGGGAGGCGCCCGCTTCCTCTACGCCGGAAAGGAGCTCGGCGTGACGGCCTGGGGGATGAACGTGGAGGACCTCCCGGCCGGCTGGGGGGAGTACCCCGAGCACGACCACGCCGAGGACGGCCAGGAGGAGGTGTACGTGGTGCTCGAGGGGAGCGCGACGCTCCTCGCCGACGAGGAGCGCTTCGATCTCGCACCTGGAGCGCTGGCCCGCGTGGGGCCCGAGGCGACGCGGAAGATCACGCCCGGCGAGGACGGGGTCACGCTCCTCGCGATCGGGGCCACGCCCGGGAAGGCGTACGAGCCGAGGGCCTAGCCGACGGGGCCTCCCCGGGCGTGGCGGAAGGACCGGGTCGGCGACCCCCTACTCGACCACGTGCGAGAGATCGGGCTCGAAGCGCACGTCGTAGTGCTCGATCCTGCGGACGAGGGGCGTGAACTTCTCCAGGAGCGCGCCCCACTCCTCCTGTGCGCCCGCGGCCTCGATCGCCCGGTCGAGCTGGTTCTCGCCGTAGAAACTCGAGAGGTCGTCCACGAAAGTGACGTAGACCAGACGGCCCACGTCGCCGAAGTGGACCCGGTGGCCGTCGATGGCGTACGGGTAGTCGATCCGCTCCAGAAGGGCGACGAACTCCTCGGCCAGCTCTCCAAAGCCCTCCATCGCACCCGGCTGGAGCCAGTACTCGTCGATGTGGGCCCAGGTCATCCGGTCCTCGGCGCCCTCGGACGCGTAGCTCCAGGAGTCCACCCGCTCGACGATCTCCGACAGCAACGGGGTGACCTCGATCTCGTTGAAAGCCTCCATCGTCTGCTCGAAGGCCTCCTCCGCAGGCGTGCCCTGGAACTGGCGCTCGAACGCCATCGGATCGTCGAGGGCGGCGTAGTTGTCGATCGGGTACACCAGCGTGAACGAGCTGGGACCGCTCCACATGTACCAGCTGTCTTCGACCCCCGCGGTCTCGGCGGCGCCCGCGAGCCGCTCCACGTTGGTTCGCCACGCCTCGGACTCGGCGGGAGGCACGTTCCAGGTGATCACCTCGTACAGGTCGCCGCGCTCGGGCGCCTCGTCCTGCGCGAGGGCCGGTACGACGAGAAGGAGCGACCACGCGACGGCGGCCGCCAGGGCTCGGCGGATCATCGAAACCTCCAGGCTGGGTTTGCGACGGGACGATTCCCCACGTGGGATGGATACTATCCGAACTCCGGCGGGCGTGTCCAGCGTCAGCTTCGAGCCTCGAGACCCGAGAGAAGACTGCGGACGAGCGCCCGGTAGGCGTCGATGCCCGGCTCCTCCTCGACCGCCTTCTGGAGCTCGAGGCCGGCCATGAGGGAGACCACGGCGCGGCCCGCGGCGTCCGGGTCGACGTCGTCGGCGATCCGGCCGGCGTCCCGCTCGGCGCGGACGTAGTCGGCGATGGGCTCGCGCAGGCTGGCGAACGCCTCCCGGGCGGCGTCGCGGACCTCGGGGTGGTCGAGCGCCTCCGCCCACAGCCGGACGTCCAGCCGGACCGAGGTCGCCGCCGCCTCGGAGTGGAGGCCGGCCATCATCTCGGCGACCACATCGGCGAGCCCCTCCGCCCCCCCGCCGGGCTCCAGGGCGTGGAGCGCGTTGGCCCGCCTGGCGGCGGCCTCGTCGGCCAGCGCCTCCACCACGGCCTCCTTCCCGTCGAAGTACCGGTAGATCGCCCCCGCGCTGAGCTCCGCCTCCTCGGCGATCTCCCGCATCGTGGTGCCGTGGAGCCCCTTCCGGGAGAAACACCGGAAGGCGGCGTTCAGGATCTCGCGTCGCCGGGCGACGAGATGCTCTCTGGGAACCCGCGGAGCCATTCGGTCCTCCTTGACATAATGAACATTTGTTCATTATACTGAACCAGTGTTCAATATGAATGTGGTTTTCCGTTTCCACAAGGAGAGACGATGAGGACCCGAACGACGGCGTCGGGAACGATACTCGCTCTGGCGGCCCTCTCCCTCCCCGCGAGCCTCCCCGGCCAGGGGATCGACCCGCTCACGGTGGACACCACGGTGGAGGAGATTCGCGAGCGGACGGGGATCCCGGGCGTCGCGGTCGCGATCGTCCAGGGGGATTCGGTGGTCCTGGCGCGCGGGTGGGGCGTGCGCGAGGCGGGAGCCGGGGCCCCGGTCGACGCCGGCACCCTCTTCGCCATCGGGTCGGCCACGAAGGCGTTCACGGCCGCGACGGTCGGGGCGGTGGTGGACGACGGGCTCCTCGGCTGGGACGACCGGGCGATCGACCACCTCCCCGGCTTCGCGCTCCACGACCCGTACGCGACCGCCGGGATCACGGTGCGGGATCTCCTGGCCCACCGGAGCGGGCTGCCCCGGGGCGATCTGATGTGGCTCACGAAGCGCCTTCCGGCCGACACGCTGATCCACCGGCTCCGCCACCTCGAGCCCGCGGCCGGCTTCCGGGCGCGATTCACCTACCAGAACGGACTCTACCTGGCCGCCGGCCGGATCGTGGAGGAGGCGAGCGGCGAGCCCTGGGAGGCGGTCCTCCACGAGCGGATCCTCGAGCCGCTCGGCATGTCGCGGACGACCGCGAGCGTGGACTCGCTCACCGGCCTCACCAACGTGGCCACCCCCCACGTCAGGGTCGACGGCGAGGCCGTGGCCGTCCCCTACCGGAACCTCGACCACGTGGCTCCGGCCGGGGCGATCCATTCGAGCGCGTCGGATCTCGCCCGGTGGCTCCGATTCCTGGTCTCCGGCGGAGCCGTGGACGGGAAGGCCGTGATCGGGGCGGCCACGCTCGCGGAGACCTATACCCCGCAGATCGTCGTGCCGATGGATCCCGTCATGCGCGCCCTCCACCCCGCCGCCAACCTCCTCGCCTACGGCCTGGGGTGGTTCGTCTCGGACTTCCACGGCCGTACGCTGGTCGCCCACGGCGGCGGGATCGACGGGATGACCTCGGTCGTGGCGTGGGTGCCCGAGGAGGATCTCGGCGTGGCCGTCCTCGCCAACCTCCAGACGCCCACCCCGCCGGTCTGGGTCTACGGGATCCTGTACGGGATCCTCGACCCGGCGCTCGGGGTCGGCCGCACCGACTGGGAGGCCCCGGCCCGGGAGCTCGAGGCGGTGTACCGCCGGATGATTCAGGAGGCGGCGCCGGAGCGGATCGAGGGGACGGAGCCCTCCTTCCCCCTGGAGGCGTACGCCGGGACCTGGGCGAGCGAGACCCTGGGCGAGGCGGAGGTCGCGATCGAGGCCGGCCGCCTCGTCTTCCGGGCCGGCACCCTCGAGGGGACGCTCGAGCCCTGGCACCGGGACACCTTCCGGGCCGGGTGGCAGGATCCCGCCTTCCGGGCGGCCGCCGGCGCGGGCTGGATCACCTTCCGGATGGGCCGCACCGGCCGGATCGCCGAGCTCGAGCTCGTCGCGATCCCGGGCGAGAGGGAGCGGCTCGAGCGGGCTCCGGCGGATCGGTAGCGAAGGCGGAGTCGGGGAAACTTTCCGGCTCCGGGACTTGACCTGCTCCCGCAGTTCGAGCGAATCTACGGGGCGAGGCAGAACCGTGAATCCCCGCAGATCCCTCGCCGCCATCCTCTTCACCGACATCGTCGGCTCGACGGAGCGCGCCTCCGAGATGGGGGATCGCGCGTGGGGGGAGCTCCAGTCCCGCCACCACCGGATCCTCCGCGAGGAGTTCCGGCGGTGGGGTGGCGAGGAGGTCACCGAGGCGGGCGACGGCTTCCTGGCGGTGTTCGACGGCGCCGCCCGCGCCATCGCGTGCGCGGACGCGGCGCGCCACCGGATCCGGGAGATCGGCCTCGAGATCCGCTCCAGCGTGCACATGGGTCAGATCGAGCGGGCCCCGGACGGCTCGGCGGGCGGGATCGCCGTGCACGTCGGCGCCCGGGCGATGGGGAAAGCGGCTCCCGGCGAGATCGTGGTCACCAGCGCGGTCCGGGACGCCGAGACGGGCAGCGGGTTCGGCTTCGAGGACCTGGGGAGCCACGAGCTGAAGGGCGTCGACCGGGAGTGGCGGCTCTTCCGGGTGACCTCCCTGCCGGACGATCTCGAGGCGGTCGCGCCGGGACGGTGGGAGTCGATCCGGCGCCGCGCCGGCTCCCGCGCCCTCGCTCTCGCCGCGATCGCCCTCGTGGCCGTGATGGCGGCGATCGGCGTGATCCGTTTCCGGGGACCGGGCGAGGCGGTCGCGAGCGAGATCCGCTCGATCGGCGTCCTCCCCCTCGACAACCTGACCGGCGATCCCGGCCAGCAGTATCTCGTGGACGGGATGACCGAGGCCCTGATCGCCGAGCTGTCGAAGGTCGGAGAGCTGAACGTGATCTCCCGAACCTCGACCGAGCGGTTCCGGGAGAGCGAGAAGCCGCTTCCGGAGATCGCCGAGGAGCTGAACGTCGTCGGGGTCGTGGAGGGGTCGGTGGCCCGGGCCGGCGATCGGGTCCGGATCACCGCCCAGCTCATTCACGCCCCGACCGACACCCACGTGTGGGCGGAGACGTACGAGGGGGAGATGGCGGAGCTGCCCTCGCTGCAGGGAGAGATGGCCCGGACGATCGCGCGGCAGATCGAGGTCGCGCTGACGCCGGAGGAGCGGAGGCGGCTCGAGCGCGCCGAGCCGATCGACCCCGAAGCCTACGAGACCTACCTGAGGGGCCGCTACCACCTCGGCCGGCAGACACCCGAGGGGGTCGAGCGCGGCCTGGCGCTCCTCGAGGAGGCGGTCGAGCTGGACCCGGACGCCGCGCTGCCTCACGCCGGGCTGGCGCTGGGCTACAGCCTCGCGGCCCACGGGCCCAACCCCCCGCCGGACGCCTTCCGCCGCGCGAGGGCCTCGGCCCGGCGCGCGCTGGAGCTCGACGAGAGCCTGGCCGAGACGCACGCGGCGCTGGCGCAGATCCGGATGTACCAGGACTGGGACTGGGAAGGAGCCGCGGAGTCGTTCCGGCGGGCCCTCGAGCTCAACCCCAGCCTGCCGGAGGCGCGGGCGCACTACTCGTGGTACCTGCAGCTGATCGGGGAACGGGACGAGGCCCTCTCCCACATGCGCCGGGCGCGGCGGGCGGATCCCCTCAATCCGCTCTGGACCGCTTGGCTCGCCTGGCAGCTGTGGGAGGTCGGCGACCTCGAAGGCGCGATCGAGGAAGCGCGGGCCTCGCTCGAGCTGAACCCGGACTTTCCGGTGGGCCACTACGTGCTGGGCTCCGTCCTCGCCTCGCAGGGGCGGTATGAGGAGGCGCTCGACCACCACGAGCGGGCGGCCGGGGTCAGCCCCCGGTGGAGGTTCGCGCTCGGGGTGACCCACGCCCGGGCCGGCAACCGGGCCGAGGCGCTCCGGGTGGCCCGGGAGCTGGAGGCGGACCCGTCGACCTGGGACACCTTCTTCATCGCCCAGATCCACACCCTGCTCGGGGACGAGGAGGAGGCGTTCCGGTGGCTCGAGGAGGCGTACGCCCGGCCCCACCACCCGTACGTGCCGTGGATCGCGCGGGCCGAGGCCTTCCGGCCCCTCCACGACGACCCCCGCTTCCTGGAGCTGCAGCGGAGGATGGACCTGCCCGAGGGGGCGCTGGTCGAGGCGTCAGCCTCGGCCGGGTAGATCCTCGAGCCTCAGGAACCGCTTCGGGTCAGGCGCGCTCCGCCCGCTCGGCCTCGATCAGGACCCGGCGGAGGATCTTGCCCGAGGGGCTCTTGGGGATCTCGTCGACCAGCTCGACCGCGCGGAGCTTCTTGTAGGGGGCGACCCGCTCGGCGACCCACGCCAGGACGGACGCCTCGTCGAGCGGTCCCGCCGCCACGACGAACCCCTTGGGCGCCTCGCCCGCCTCCTCGTCTGGGATCGGGATCACCGCCGCGTCGGCGACGGCCGGGTTCTCGAGCAGCACCGCCTCGAGCTCGGCGGGGGCGACCTGATACCCCTTGTACTTGATCAGCTCCTTGGCGCGGTCGACGATCTCGAGCCGGCCCTTCTCGTCGCACACGCCCACGTCGCCCGTGTGGAACCAGCCGTCGGCGTCGATCGCGTCGGCGCTCTCCCGCTCCCGTCCCAGATACCCCTTCATCACCTGGGGCCCCCGGATCAGCACCTCGCCCCGTTCGCCGGGGCCGAGGAAGTCGCCGGTCTCGAAGTCGCGGATCGCGACCTCGGTGTTCGGGATCGGCGGGCCGACGGAGCCCGGCCGGTGGAGCTCCTCGTCCCACGGCGGGGAGAAGTGGGTCACCGGACTCGTCTCGGTGAGCCCGTACCCCTGGCTCACGTGGCACCCGATCCGATCGGCGCAGGCGGCCTCGAGCCCGGCGGAGAGGGGCGCCGCCCCGCTCGTGATCTGCCGCAGCGAGGAGAGGTCGAACTCCTCCACGACCGGGTGCTTCGCGAGCGCGAGGATGATCGGCGGCACGAGGTTCGCCCGCGTGACGCCGTACCGCTCGACGATCCCGAGGAACGCCTCCAGGTCGAACCTCGGCATCGTCACGACCGTCGCCCCCTCCGCGAGCGCGGCGCTCATCACGACCGTCATCCCGTAGATGTGGAAGAAGGGGAGGATCCCGATCGCGACCTCGTCCTCTCCGACCGGATCCACGGACACCATCTGTCGGACGTTGGCGACCAGGTTCCGGTGGGTGAGCATGACCCCCTTCGGAAGCCCGGTGGTGCCGCTGGAGTAGGGGAGGGCCACCAGCTCCTCGGCGGGCTCGATCGCGACCTCCGGCGGCTCGTCTCCGCTCGCCAGGAGCGCGGAGAAGGGGGTGGCCCCCTCCGCCTCGCCGAAGGCGAAGATCTCCTCTACCGCGGTCCCCTCGAGGGCGTCGGTGGCCTTCTCCAGAAGCGGGGGAATCGTGACGAGGAAGCGGGCCTGCGAGTCCTCGAGCTGGCCGGCGAGCTCCCGCGCGGTGTAGAGGGGGTTCACGGTGGTCACCACGCCCCCGACCGACGCCGCCCCGTGGAAGGCGATCGCGTACTCGGGGAGGTTGGGCGCGTAGAGGGCGACGGCGTCGCCCTTCGCCAACCCCCGGTCGGCCAGCCCGGCGGCGGCGCGGCGGATCGATCCCGCCAGCTCGCCGAAGGTGAGGCTCCGGCCGCTCGGTCCGTCGATCAGGGCCGGGTGGTCGGCCCGCTCGGAAGCGACCCCCAGCACGTGCTCGGTCAGGCTCTCCCCGGGAATCGCGACGTCGGGGTGCGGGCTCTCGAAGATCATCGGATCGCAACGGTACTCCAACCCGCGCCCCGAACGCAAAAGCGGCTTCTACCGCAGGAAGAATTCTCCGTGTCGCCCCTTCCACCACCGTCTATAATGGTTCCATGACCTGATCGAACCCCGGCCACCCCGAGCGAGGAGGTGCTCCATGCGATCCAGGATCGGCGTGATCTTCGCTACCCTGCTGATCGTCCCGTCCATCGTACTGGCCCAGGACACCAAGTCCGAGATCGAAGCCGGCTCCGAGGCGTGGGAAGAGGCGTGGAACGCCGGCGACGCGGCGGCGATCGCTTCCCTCTACGCGGAGAACGCGGTCGTCCTGCCGCCGGGCGCCGAGCCGGTGACGGGCCGCGAAGCGATCCTGGCCTTCTGGCAGGCCGTCCTCGACGAGCACGCCGGTGTCACGGGAGAGCTCGAGACCGTCGAAGTGCACGACTTCGGAGACGCGGCCGTGGAAGTGGGCTCCTACGTCGACACCGGGCCGGGCGGCGAGCACATGGACCACGGCAAGTACGTGGCGATCTGGAAGAAGATCGACGGCGAGTGGAAGATCATCCGCGACATCTTCAACAGCAGCATGGCGCGGTAGTCCGCCGCGCCGAGGCCGGCCCCGCGCGGTGTGGGCGAAACCTTCGGGGCGTGCGGATGTACTACACCCCATGACGAGCTCCTTCCCCGCGGTTCGCGCAGCCGATTCGGCCGAGGCCTTCCGCGTCCAGGAGATCCACTACCCGCCGGACTACCGCCAGGCGCCGCACGCCCACGACACGACCGGGATCACGCTCGTCCTGGGAGGGGAGATCCGGGAGACCGCCTCCAGGCGCGAGGAGGAGGCTTCGTCGCTGAGCGTGGTGGTGAAGCCGGCCGGCACCGTCCACGCCGACCGGGTCGGTCCGCGCGGCGCCTGGACGGTGCGGGTGGAGATCCTCGACGAGAAAGCGCTTCTCGGGGACGCGCGCGATCTCGGCCCCTGGCGCTGGCTTCACGCCGGGCCCGGCGTCCGGCCGCTGCTCGGTCTCCGACGGGCCCTCGCCGGCGACCCCGCCGGTCCGGATCCCGAGGAAGCGGTGGCGGAGCTCCTCGGCGAGGTCACCGACGCCGACGGTCCGAACGGACACACCAGCCCCGGCTGGGTGCGGCGGGCCCGGGAGGCGATCGAGGACCGCGCCGGCGAGGGGATTCGGGTCCGGGACCTCGCGGCCGAGCTCGAGGTCCACCCCGTCTCCCTCACCCGGGCCTTCCGCCGCGCCTACGGCGTGCCGGTGAGCGTCTACCGCCGGCGGGTCCGCCTGCGCCGGGCCGCCGCCCGGATCTCCGCGACCGCGCAGCGCCTCTCCCGGATCGCCCACGCCACCGGCTACGCCGACCACGCCCACATGTCGCGCGAGGTCCGCGAGTCGACCGGCCTCACCCCCACCCGGCTCCGGGAGCTCTCCCGCGGCGCCTGAGTCCGCCGGCAAGGTTCGATTCGTTCAAGCGGCCGGAGGCGGCGGGCCCTAGGATGGCCGCCGTGAGACGCCTCCCCGGTCCGATCGCCCCCGCCTCGCTTCTCGCGGGCATCCTCCATTGCCTGGCGCCCGCCGGCCTGTCCGCCCAGGCGCTCCCCGCCCCGTCCGTCGCCGACACCTCGGTGGCGGAGGCCATCGCCCGGGCGCGGCACCTCCTCCTCCACCACATGGAGGGCACCGGCGTGCCGGGGGTGCAGGTGGCGGTGTGGAGGGACGGGCGGATCGTATGGTCGGAGGGCCTCGGGTGGGCGGACGCCGAGAACCGCGCTCCGGTCGGTCCGGAGACCCGCTTTCCCGTGGGGAGCGTCTCCAAGGCGCTCACCGCGGTCGGCGCGGTCCGGCTCGCGGACCGGGGGGAGCTGGACCTGGACGCTCCGGTCCGCCGCTACGTCCCGCGCGTCCCGCGGAGCTACGAGGGAGTCACCCCGCGCCTGCTGGGACAGCACCTCGCCGGGATCCGCCACTACCGCGGGGACGAGGAGCCCGGCGCCGACCGCCACTTCGAGAGCGTGGACGAGGCCCTGGACCTCTTCCTCGAGGATTCGCTCCTGTTCGAGCCGGGCACCCGCTTCGCCTACTCCAGCTACGGCTTCAACCTCCTCTCGGCCGCCATGGAGGGGGCCGCCGGCGAGCAGTTCCTCACCGTGATGGAGGAGGAGGTGTTCGGCCCCCTCGGCCTGAACGGCACGATGGCGAACGAGGTCGACCGCCTGATCCCCTTCCGCACGCAGGGGTACACGATGGCGGACGGCCGGCGCGTGGAGGCCGACGAGGAGGACCCCAGCTACAAGTGGGCCGGGGGCGGCTTCCTCTCCACGGCCGAGGACCTCGTCCGGGTCGGCGCGGCGCTGCTCGAACCCGGCTTTCTCTCGGAGGAGGGGCTGTCGACCCTGTTCACCGAGGCCCGCCCCGCCGGCGGCGAGCGGACCCACTACGGGTTCGGGTGGGAGCTGTACCGGACGGAGGCGGGGCGTCCGGTCCGCTTCCACGGCGGCAACCTCCCCTACGCCCGTGCGCACCTGATGATCCTGCCGGAGGATCGGCTCGTGCTCGCCCACCTCGCCAACACCGGAACCAGCATCTTCTTCAACAACGGAGAGGCGCAGTGGCTCGCCGAGCTCTTCCTCCCCGGCCGCGCCGAGGTGGATTCGACGAGGGCCGCCGGGTGGAGCGGCGGCTACGCCTTCCGCTCCGTCGAGAACACCCTCGCCCAGGAC
>JAWVZN010000024.1:0-35308 GCA_033722155.1 Gemmatimonadota bacterium
ATGACGGTGGACGTGCCGGCGCTGGTCCAGCTGGGCCGGCCCGCCACCATCATGACGCTGGCGGGGACCTTCGGGATCGTGATCGGGGGGCCGATCGCCCTGGCGGTATTCGGCCGCTGGCTCCCGCCGGACGCGTGGCAGGGGCTCGCCGCCCTCTCGGGCTCGTGGATCGGCGGTAGCGCGCAGCTCGTGGCGGTGGCCGAGTCGGTCGGGACCCCGGACGCCATGCTCGGCCCGATCATCGTGGTCGACACCGTGGCCGGTTACGGCTGGATGGCGATCCTGCTGTTCCTCTCGGGCTGGCAGGCGCGCTTCGACGAGTGGAACCGGGCCGACACCGAGCTGATCCAGCGGACGAACGAGGCGCTGGCGGCCAAGTACGAGGAGATCCGCCAGCCGATCACGCTGCGGGACGCCGCGCTGATCGTGGGGATCGGCTTCGTCGGGGCCTACCTGTGCGTGGTCCTGGGGGACGCCCTCCCCGAGCTGGGGGACCCCCAGATCGTGAGCCACACCACCTGGGCGGTGATCGCGGTCACCACGCTCGGGCTCGGCCTCTCGTTCACGAAGGTGTCCGAGCTGGAGGGGCCGGGCGCCTCCCGGCTGGGCACCCTCGCGCTCTCCCTGCTGGTGACCGCGATCGGGGCCCGGGGGGATCTGAAGGCGATCCTCGACGCGCCGATGTTCCTGGCGACCGGGATGCTGTGGATCTCGATCCACGTGGTGATCCTGTTCGTGGTCGCGCGGTGGATCCGCGCCCCCCTTTTCTTCCTCGCCACCGGATCGATGGCGAACGTCGGCGGGGCCGCCAGCGCGCCGGTGGTCGCCACGGTGTACCACCCGGCGATGGCGCCGATGGGAGTCCTGATGGCGGTGCTGGGGTACGTGATCGGGATCTACGCCGCGCTCTCGTGCGCCTGGATGCTCGGGCAGGTGGCGCTGTTCTTCTGAGGGGACCCGAGAGCAGCCCCCCTACGCCTCGCCGCGGTAGATGTCGATCACCTTGCCGATGAACTCGAGCGACTCGTCCCACGGGCGCTGGAAGGTGTTGCGGCCGATGATCGAGCCGAAGCCGCCGCCGTCCCGGATGCCCCGGATGTCGTCGAAGAACGCCTCCGCGCTCGTCTTCGAGCCGCCGCTGAAGATGACGATCCGCTTGCCGTCGAAAGCGGCCTGGGTGACGTGGCGGACCCGCTCCTCCACGGTCTCCCTCGGGATCTCCTCCTCCTCGTACACCTGCTTCGCCTTCTCCTGGAAGAGGTGCTCGCCGGGGAGCTTCACCTTGACGAGGTGCGCTCCCATCTGGCAGGCGAGATGCGCCGCGTAGGCGACCACGTCGAGGGCGGTCTCGTCCTTCTTCTCCGGCAGCCCCGACCCGCGGGGATAGCTCCAAACCACGACCGCGAGCCCCGCCTCCTTCGCCTCCTCGGCGAGGAACTGGAGCCGCTCGTACATCTCGATCTTCCGGGCGGAGCCGGGGTAGATGGTGTAGCCGATCGCCACGCAGCCGAGCCGCACCGCCGCCTCCACCGAGCCCGTGATCGAGGGCATCGGGTCGTCGAAGGAGTGGAGCAGGTCGTGGTTGTTCAGCTTCAGGATCAGCGGCAGGTGGGCTGCGTAGTTGGCCGCCACCGCCTCGATGAACCCGAGCGGCGCGGCGTAGCCGCTCATCCCGGCGGCGAGCGCGAAGCGGGGATGGTACTCCGGATCGTAGGTGGGCGGGTTGACGGCGAAGGAGCGGTGGGGTCCGTGCTCGAAGCCCTGGTCGACCGGAAGGATCACCAGCCGGCCGGTCCCCGCCAGGCGGCCGTGGTTCAGCAGCCGCCCCAGCGAGGCCTTCGTCCCGGAGTTCGCGCTCGGATAGTGGGAGAGGATCTCGTCGACGCGCTCGCTCACCCGGTCGGTCTCCGTCGGCGGGGTGGCGACCGTGGCACCGTGCTCGTGGCCTTCGTGGTGGGTCATCGCTCGGCTCCTTTCGTGCGGATTCGCATGGGACGAATGGCTACGCCCTGGCAGGCTCGGCCGATTCCGACAGCAGGGACCCGATCTCCTCGACCTCCCGACGGCTTCCGATCACGAGCGGGGTGCGTACGTGGAGGTCGTCCGGCACGAGCTCGAGGATCCGCCCGCGGCCGTCGGTCGCGGCACCTCCGGCGGCCTCGGCGAGGAATGCGAGGGGGGCCGCTTCGTAGAGCAGGCGCAGTTTGCCGTTCGGGTTCTTCGGATCCGGCGGGTAGAAGAACACCCCGCCGCGCAGAAGCACACGGTGGAAGTCGGCCACCAGCGCCCCGACATAGCGGAGCGAATACGGGTCGTCTCCCCCCCGGGAGTGGCGATCCACGAACGCGCGATATCCCGGCTCCCAGCTCTCGATCCGGGACACGTTCGCCGAGAACTCGCGGCCCCGATCGGGCATCCGGATGTCCGGGTGGGAGAGGAAGAACTCCCCGACCGAGGTGTCGAGGGTGAAGCCGTGGACGTTGCCCCCCACCCCGTAGACGAGCATCGTCTGGGGACCGTACAGCACGTAGCCGGCGGCGAGCTGGTCCTCGCCCGGATGGAACACCTCCTCCGGCTCGCCGTGGGCCCGCCCGGTCACCTTGGGCCGGATCGCGAAGATCGTTCCCACCGCGCCGTCCACGTCGAGGTTGGAGGAGCCGTCCATGGGGTCGTAGCACAGGGTGTGCTCGGCGTGGGGGCAGTCGTCGTCGAGGTGGAAGATCTCCTCCATCTCCTCGCTCACCAGGGTGCACAGCAGCCCCGACCCGGAGAAGTGCTTCCGGAGGACCTCGTTGGCGAACCAGTCGAGCTTGTGGACCTCCTCGCCCTGCACGTTCACCCCGCCCTTCATCCCCGCGAGGCGCCCGAGGCCCACCTCGGCGAGCTCGGCGCGGATCTCCTTGCAGGCGGTGGCGATCTCGGCCACGATCGAGGCGAGGCCCCCGCCGGCGGGGCCGTGCTCCTCGACCTCGCGGATCAGGTGCTGGGTGAGGGTGAGGCGGTGATCGTCCATCGCGGGGGAAGGTAGTGGCTCAGACGTGCAGAAGCCCGTGGCGGGCGGCGCCGAGCAGCGCGGTGCGGGGCTCCAGGACGACCCGCACCGGGACGTCGGCCAGCAGGTCGGCCATCCGCCCCTTCTCGAGGAACGCGTCGACGAAGGGCCCCTCCTTCAGCTTCGGCAGGATCTTCGGCGCGATGCCCCCGCCCAGATACACCCCGCCGAGCGCCAGGGTCGCCAGCGCGAGGTTTCCCGCGGCGGCACCGAAGGAGGCGACGAACCGGCGGAGCGCCGCCTCGCAGATCTCCGCCTCGCCCTCCAGGGCGCACCCGGAGATCGTGGCGCTGGCGTCCTCGCTCGCGGCGAGCCTCTCGGCCAGCCACTCCGGCTCCTCCTCGCGGCCGGTGTCGCGAAGGAAGCGGTAGATCGCGTGCAGGCCGGGGCCGGAGACGATCCGCTCGACGCTCACGCGGCCGTGCTCCTCGGCGAGGTGCTCGAGCAGCTCCCACTCCAGCGGGTTCCGGGGGGCGTAGTCGACGTGGCCCCCCTCGGTCGGCAGCACCAGCGGGCGGCCGTCCAGATGGGTGAGGATCGCCGCGCCCAGCCCGCTGCCCGGGGCGAGCAGGGCGCTCGTCCCGCTCCGCTCGACCCCTTCGTGGATGGTCTCGATCTGATCGGGCCCGAGGGCGTCGATGCCGTAGGCGGTCGCCTCCAGGTCGTTGAGCAGCCCCACCTCGTCGATCCCCAGGCCGTCGCGCAGGGAGTCCCGGTCCACCCGCCACCCCAGGTTGGTCATCTCGCAGACGCCCTCCACGATCGGGCAGGCGATGCCGATCGAGACCGCCTCCACCGTCTCCTCGCCCTCCGAGAGGAACTCCCGGACGACCGGCTCCAGCCCGTCGTGCTCCCCGCTGGCGAAGCGCCGCTCCCGGACGATCGCGAAATCGGCGTCGCCGGTCGGCTCGGCGAGCGCGAGGATCGTCTTGGTGGCGCCGACGTCCCCGGCGAGGATCACGGCTCGCGTCCTTCCGGGGCGTGCAGGTCGCTGAGGGAGCGGGCCGCGCCAGCGTCGACCAGCCAGGCGAGACGGCCCGGGCCGGGATCGATCGCCTGGGCGGGCCATCGCCGGGGCTCGCGCGGTCCCTCGAGCACCGCCTCCACGGCGGGGGCCTTCTCCTCCCCTGCGACGAGGAAGAGCACCTCGTCGGCGGCGTTGATCGCCGGCGGGGTGAGGGTGACCCGCTCCACGACCGGGGGCTGGAGGGTCGGAGTCGACGCCTTCACGGCGGCCACGAGGCGGTCCTTCTCCTCCAGCGCTTCGCTCTCGGGGAACAGCGAGGCGGTGTGGCCGTCGGTTCCGAGCCCCAGCAGCACCAGGTCCAGCCTCGGGGTGTCCCGCGGCGAAGAGGACAGCTCCCGGTGGAGCTCCCGCTCGTACAGGTCGGCGGCGTACTCGGGGTCCGGCTCCTCGCCGCGGATCCGGTGGATCCGCTCGGGGGGGATCGGGACCGCGTCCAGGAGGGCGGCGCGCGCCATGCGGTAGTTGCTGTCCGGGTGGTCCGGCGGGACGCACCGCTCGTCGCCCCAGAACACCTCCACCCGCGACCAGTCGAGGGCGTCGCGGCCCGGGGAGTCCCCGAGCGACTCGTAGAGCGGCTCCGGGGTGGAGCCGCCGGCGAGCGCGATGGCGAAGCGCCCCCGGGCGCCGATCGCGGTCGACGCCGCGCTCACGATCCTCCGGGCGGCGCGCTCGACGCAGGTCTCCAGGTCGGCGCACACCACGATCTCGGGAGCGGGGTCGTTCACGTGGGTTGCACCACGCCTTCGCCCTCCTCCACCGCGACCCGCTCCTCCCGCTCCTCGAACAGCGTCAGCCGACGCCACTCGTGGCCGTTGCGCCCGACGAGGCGGTCGGCGGAGTCGGGGCCCTGGGAGCCGGGTGCGTAGTTGGGGAAGATCGGGCACTCCATCCCGTCCCACGCCTCCCGGATCGGGTCGATCACCCGCCACTGCGCCTCCACCTCGTCGTCGCGGATGAAGAGGGTGGGGTCGCCCCGCATCGCCTCGAGGAGCAGGGTCTGATACGCCTCGGGCAGCTCGACCCCGAACGCGTCCTGGTAGTCGAACTCCATCACCACGCGGGAGGTGCGCATCTCCTCGCCCGGAACCTTGGCGCTGAAGGTGATCTCGATGTCCTCGTCGGGCTTGAACCGGATGACGAGCGTGTTGGGGGCGACGTCCTCCTCGTCGTCGCGGGCGAACAGCGCGTGGGGCGTCCGCTTGAACCGGACCGCGATCTCGGTGAGGGTGCAGCACAGCCGCTTGCCGGTGCGGACGTAGAAGGGAACGCCGGCCCACCGCCAGTTGTCGATCCGGAAGTCGACCGCGGCGTAGGTCTCGGTCTCCGATTCGGGGTCGACCGGGTCGAGGTCGCGGTAGCCGGGGACCGCCTCCCCGCGAAATTCCCCGGCGCCGTACTGGCCCCGGACGGTGCGCTCGGCGACCTCCTCCGGCCTCATCGGAGGCATGGAGCGGAGCACCTTCACCTTCTCCTCCCGCACCGTGTCGGCATCGTAGGCGACCGGGGGCTCCATCGCGGTGAGGGTGAGCAGCTGGAGCATGTGGTTCGCCACCATGTCGCGCAGCGCGCCCGTCTGCTCGTAGAACCCGGCCCGGTCGCCCACCCCCAGCTCCTCGGCGGCGGTGATCTGGACGTGCTCCACCCAGTTCCGGTTCCACAGCGGCTCGAAGAGGGTGTTGCCGAAGCGGAAGGCGAGGATGTTCTGGACCGTCTCCTTGCCCAGGAAGTGGTCGATCCGGAACACCTGGTCCTCGTCGAACACCTCGGCGATCGCCCGGTTCAGCTCCCGCGCCGATTCCGCGTCGTGGCCGAACGGCTTCTCGACGATGACCCGGGTCCATCCCTCCCCCTGGCCGGTGAGGCCGACGGAGTCGAGCCCCCGGACGATGTCGGGGGCGAGCCGCGGCGGCACGGCGAAGTAGAAGAGGTGGTTGCCCAGCTCGGGGTCGCCGGCCCCGAGCTCCTCGAGGCGGTCCCCGAGCGCGCGATACCCCTCGGGGTCGGCGAGGTCCGCCCGGACGTAGCGGAGCCGGGAGGCGAAGGACCGCCAGGCGCCGTCGGGAACGTCGTCGACGAACTCGCGGACGGACGCCTCCATCGCGTCTCGCCAGGCGTCGTCGCCCATCTCGGTCCGGCTCACCCCGACGATCACGAAGCACTCGTCGAGCGCGCCCTCGCGGTCCATCCGGAAGAGGCTGGGCATCAGCTTCCGTTCGGTCAGATCCCCGGTGCCTCCGAAGATCACGAGCGCGCACCCCTGTCCCTTGGGGAGGCGGATCTTCCGCCGCTCGGCGGGGCTCCGCACGCGGAGGATCCGCGGGCTCATCCGCCCTCCCCCTCTCGGACCATCTCGGCGCGGGAGGCCCAGTCGGTGTGGACGGGCTCCCCTTCGGGCTCGTCCAGGCGGCGGTAGGTGTGGGCGCCGAACCAGTCGCGCTGGGCCTGGGTCAGGTACTGGGGCAGCCGGGCGGTGCGGTAGGCGTCGAAGTAGGCGACGCTCGCGCTCCAGCAGGGGGTCGGCACCCCGATCCGGTTCGACGCGCAGATCGCCCGCCGCCAGCCGCTCTGCAGCGGCTCGATCTCCGAGGCGATCCCGTCGTCGAGCAGGAGGTTCTCGAGGTCGGGCTCGCGCTCGAAGGCCCCGCGGATCGGGTCGAGCAGCCGGGAGCGGATGATGCAGCCGGCCCGCCACACCCGGGCCACCTCGGCGAGGGGGACGTCCCAGCCGTGCTCCCCGGAGGCGTGGCGGATCAGGTCCATCCCCTGGGCGAAGGCGCAGATGCGGGAGGCGAGCAGGGCGTCCCGGACGTCGCGGACGAAGGTGTCGGCGTCGGCGATCTCGATCGGCCGGTCGTACCCCCCGTAGCGGCCCTCGGCCCGGCGCCGCTCCTCGCGCCGGCTCGAGATCACCCGCGCGTCGACCGCGGCCACGATCGAGGGCACCGGAACGCCGAGCTCGAGCGCGGCGATCGCCGTCCACCGGCCGGTTCCCTTCTGCGCGGCCTCGTCGACGATCCGCTCGACCAGCGGCTGCCCGGAGTCCTCGTCGCGGACCCGGAGGATCCCCGCGGTGATCTCGATCAGGAAGGACTCGAGTGGACCCTCGTTCCACTCCTCGAACAGCTCCGCCAGCCGGGACGCCTCGAACCCGAGCCCCCGGGAGAGGAGGTCGTACGCCTCGGCGATCCCCTGCATGTCGGCGTATTCGATGCCGTTGTGGACCATCTTGACGAAGTGGCCGGCGCCGTCGGGGCCGAGATACCCCACACAGGGGCCGGCGTCGCTGTCGGCGGCGATCGCCCGGAGCGCGTCCTCGAGCTCGTCGTACGCCTCCCGGGGGCCGCCGGGCATGAGCGAGGGGCCGTGGCGCGCCCCGGCGGCCCCGCCGGAGACCCCCATGCCGACGAACCGGACGTTCTCCCGCTCGATCAGCTCGAAGCCGCGCCGCTCGGTCTCCTCCCAGTGGCTGTTGCCGCCGTCGACGACGATGTCCTTCGGGTCGAGCAGCGGGGCGAGATCGTTGAGCACCGCGTCCACCGGGTCGCCGGCGGGCACCATCAGCAGGATCCGGCGGGGTGTCCCGAGGGCGTCGACGAACTCCCCGGCGTCGTCGGTCCCGACGAGCTCCCGCTCGTCGTGCTCCTCGACGAAGGCGCGGACCCGCTCGTCGTCGGCGTCGAGCAGGGCGACCGAGAACCCTTCGTCGGACGCGTTGAGGGCGAGGTTCGATCCCATCGTTCCGAGCCCGACGATCCCGAGGTCCGCGGTCAAGAGCCCGACCCCTCCCCCTCCATCGGGTAGCCGGCCTCCTCCCACCCTTCCTTGCCGCCCGGGTAGTGGAGCACCTCCTCGTAGCCCAGCTCCTCGAGGATCCTCACCGCCTTCGGGGAGGCGTCGCAGTCGGGGGCGCGGCAGTAGACGACGATGGTGTCGTCCTCGTCGGGCAGCAGTTCCGGCGCCCGCTCGCGGATCTCGTCGACGGGGAGGTGGATGGCGCCTGGAAGGTGCCCGGAGCGGTACTCCTCCTCGGAGAGCACCTCGATCAGGCGGAAGTGGTCGCCCCGGTCGATCTTCTCCTTGAGCGCGTCGCGATCGAGTGTGTCGGCCATCGCCTCACGCCGGCTGGACGACCTGTCTCTGCTTCTCTTCGATGGATTCGAGGAGGTCGTCGTAGCTCTTCGCGAACTTCTCCACCCCCTCCTCCTCGAGCTCCCGGGTCACCTCGCCGAAGTCGATTCCGACCTCGTCGAGCGCCTCCATCGCCTCGTGGGCCTCGTCGAGCCCCTCGTAGATCCGGATCGCCGGATCGCCGTGATCGCGGTAGGCGTCGATCGTCTCCGGCGGCAGCGTGTTGACGGTCTCGGGAGCGATCAGGTTCTCGACGTAGTAGACGTCGGGGAAGTCGGGGTTCTTCGTGGAGGTCGACGCCCAGAGCGGCCGCTGGGCGTGGGCCCCGGCGTCGACCAGGGAGGCGAATCGCTCGCCGGAGAAGCGGTGCTCGTGGGCCTCGTAGGCGATCTTCGCGTTGGCGATCGCGATCTTCCCCTTCAGCGACAGAACTCTTTCGGCCCGCTCCTCGTCCTCGGTCTCCTCGAGGAGCGCTTCGAGGCGGTCGTCCACCTTGGTGTCCACGCGGCTCACGAAGAAGCTCGCGACCGAGGCGACCCGGTCCACGGGCTCGCCCCGCTCGACCCGATCCTCCATCGCGTCGAACCAGGCGTCCATCACCTCCTGGTAGCGGTCCACCGAGAAGAGCAGCGTGATGTTGATGTTCACGCCCGCCGCCAGACAGTCGCGGATCGCCGGCAGCCCCTCCCGGGTGCCGGGGATCTTCACCATCACGTTGGGACGATCCACCGCTTCCCACAGCCGGCGCACCTCCTCGATCGTCCCCTCGGTGTCGCGGGCGAGGTGCGGGTTCACCTCGATCGAGACGAACCCCTCGCGTCCGCCGCTCGACTCGTACAGGTCGCGGAAGTGGTCGGCGGCGGCCTTGATGTCGGCGACGGCGAGCTTCTCGAACGCCTCCTTCGGCTTGCAGTCGCCCGCCTCGCGGATGTCGCCGTCGTACAGGTCGCTCTCGCTGATCGCGTTGTCGAAGATCGTGGGGTTGGAGGTGAGCCCGCACAGGTCGTCGACCTCGATCAGGCCGTCGAGCGTGCCGTCCTCGAGGATGTCGCGGCGGATGTAGTCGAGCCACACGTTCTGGCCCAGTTCGTGGAGTCGGTTGAGGGGGTTCGGCATGGGACGGGGCCTCCCTGCGGGTGCGCTGTGGGTTCGCGGTCAGCGATCGAACGCGCCGTCTCGCGCGTCGCGCTCGATCGCGTCGATCTTCCGGCTGCGCCGGACGTGGCGCTCGGCGCCGGAGAACTCGGTGGCCAGGAACGCGCGGACGATCTCGGCCGCGAGCTCGGGGCCGATCACGCGGGCGCCGAGGGCGATCACGTTCATCGCGTCGTCCTCGACCCCCTGCCTGGCACTGAACGTATCGTGGGTCATGGCGGCCCGCACAGTGGGGATCTTACACGCCGCCACCGCCACCCCGACCCCGCTCCCGCATACGAGGACTCCGCGCTCGGCATTCCCGTCGAGGAGCGCCTCGCCTACGGCGCGGGCGTAGTCGGGGTAGTCGTCGGTGGGAACGTACTCGTGGGCGCCGAGGTCGAGGACCTCGTGGCCGGCCGCCTCGATCGCTTCGAGGACGCGATCCTTCAGCGGCAGGCCCGCGTGGTCGGCTCCCACGGCCACGATCATGCGATGACGGTATTCCCTGCCGGAAAGCGTGGCAATCGTGGCCGCGGGAGGATCAACCGGCCGAAGGGGTCCGCTCCCGCCTCCCCTGCCACAGCCGGATCAGCAGGACGACGATCACGGCCACCGCCGCGAGCGCGGCCGCGGCCACCGCCACCCCGATCCACGGGTGGGTCATGAGAAGCACGACGAGCCCCACCACGAAGCCGTCCTCGGCGAGGCTGGCGAAGACGTTGGTGGCGGGCTCGGGGGAGGTGTTCACCGCGAGGCGGCTTCCGGCCTTCGCCGCATGGGTCGAGGCGCCGATCGTGCCGCCGAGGATCGCGGCGAGGGCCTGCATTCCGGGCTCGGCGGGCCCCAGCGCGACCGTCGCGATCGCCGCCGCGCCGATCGGCCGCACCAGGGTGTGGAGGGCGTCCCAGGCGGTATCGATCCACGGGACCTTGTCGGCCAGGAACTCGAGGACGTAGAACCCTCCCGCGACCCCGATCACCCAGGGGGACGCGAGCGGCTCGAACGCCGCCGGCAGCTCCACCCACTCGTAGCGGGCGGCGAGCCCGAGGACCAGAACGGTTGCGTACAGGTTGACCCCGGCGCCGACGGCGAGGCCGAGCGCGCGGGCGAGGGCGAGGTCCACCGGAAGGGGGCCGGCGTCAGCCGGCGGGCGCGCGCTCGCCGACCAGGGAGCGTACGGCGTCCACCACGGCGTCGGGGGTGATGCCGTACTTCTCCATGTTCGTGGCGCCGGGGGCGCTGGCGCCGAACTCGTCGACGCCGATCGCGACGCCCTTCTCGCCGATCCACCGCTCCCACCCGAGCGGGGCGGCGGCCTCGATCGAGACCCGGGCGGAGACCTCCGGGGGAAGCACCTCGTCCCGGTACGCCTCGTCCTGCGCCTCGAACACCTCCCACGAGGGCATCGAGACGACGCGGGCGGCGATTCCCTCGACGGCGAGCGTCTCCCGAGCCTCCACCGCTTTCCACACCTCGCTGCCCGTCGCGATCACGATCACGTCGGGCTCGCCGTCCTCGGCGTCGGCAAGGACGTAGGCGCCTCGCCGGACCGCTTCGGGATCGGCCAGCTCCGAGCGGTCGAGCGTCGGCACCTTCTGGCGGGTGCACACGATCGCGGTGGGACCGTGGGTGTTCGTCATCGCCCACCGCCACGCCTCGGCCGCCTCGTTGGCGTCGGCGGGGCGGAAGAGGGTGAAATTCGGCATGGCGCGGAAGCTGGCGAGGTGCTCCACCGGCTGGTGGGTGGGGCCGTCCTCGCCGATCCCGATCGAGTCGTGGGTCCACTGGTAGACGACCGGGAGGCGGGCGATCGCGCTGAGCCGAACGGACGGGCGCATGTAGTCGCTGAAGACGAAGAAGGTGGCCGCGAACGGGCGCACGCCGCCGTGGTACGCCATCCCGTTCGAGGCCGCGCCCATGCCGTGCTCGCGGACGCCCCAGTGGAAGTTGCGTCCCTCGCGGTTCGCCTTCGTGAAGTCGCCGGCCCCCTCGATCGTGTTCTTCGTCGAGGTGGCGAGGTCGGCGTCGCCGCCGATCAGCCACGGGACGTGCGCGGCGATCGCCCGGAGGGAATCGCCCGCCGCCACCCGGGTCGCCACCTCCTCGCCCGCCTCCCACTCCGGGAGGTCGCGGTCCCACCCCTCGGGCAGCTCGTTCGCCCACGCCAGCTCCCACTCCTTCGCCAGCTCCGGGTGGGCGGAGGCCCACTCGTCGAACCGATTCGACCACGCCCGGTGGAGCTCGGCGCCCCGATCGGTGGCGTCCAGGTGCTCGCGCACCTCGGCGGGGACGTAGAAGGTGCGGTTCGCGTGCGGCCACCCGAGCGCGGCCTTGGTGCGCTCCACCTCCTCCTCGCCGAGCGGCGAGCCGTGCGCCTCGTGGCTGCCCGCCTTGTTCGGCGAGCCGTAGCCGATCGTCGTGTTCACGATGATCAGCGACGGCCGGTCGACGTCGGCCCGGGCGGAGGCGACCGCCTCGTCGATCGCCTCGAGGTCGGTGTTTCCGTCCTCCACCTTCAGGACCTGCCATCCGTACGCCTCGTAGCGGGCGGCGGTGTCCTCGCGGGTCGACTGGTCGAGCGGCCCGTCGAGGGTGACCGAGTTGAAGTCGTACAGAACGATCAGCCGTCCGAGGCCGAGGAAGCCGGCGATCGCGCTCGCCTCCTGGGCGACCCCCTCCATGATGTCCCCGTCGGAGGCGATCACGTACGTCCAGTGATCCACGATGGGGGGGCCGCCGGCGTTGTAGCGGGCCGCAAGCCACCGCTCGGCCACCGCCATCCCGACCGCGTTGCTGATCCCCTGGCCCAGCGGCCCGGTGGTCGCCTCCACGCCGGGGGTGAGGTGGGACTCGGGGTGGCCCGGGGTCTTCGACTCCCACTGGCGGAAGTTCTCGAGCTCCCTCATCGGGAGGTCGTAGCCGGTGAGGTTCAGCAGCGAGTAGAGGAGCGCCGAGCCGTGGCCGCCGGAGAGAACGAACCGGTCGCGGTCGGGCCACTGCGGGTCTTTCGGGTCGTGGTTCAGGTATCGCTGCCACACCACGTACGCGGCCGGCGCGGCCCCGAGCGGCAGGCCCGGATGGCCGGAGTTCGCCGCCTGCGGCTGGTCGATCGACAGCGCGCGGATGGCGGTGACGCAGTGGCGGTCGAGGTCGGTGTACTCGCCGGTCGCGGACATGAGCCGCAAGTGTAACCCGGCGGGGTGCCGGCTTCAACGGGTCGTCGAGCAGGGCGAGCTCAGTTGCGCGGGAGCGAGCCCGGCACGGGATCCCGGCGCCCCGGCGCGAGGCGGGCCACGGCCTCCTCCGCTTTCTCGATCATCGGCCGGAACTCGGGATCGGCCCCGGTCCACAGCTCGAGGAAGGCCGTGTACTCCCGTACGGCCCGTTCCCGCTCGCCGGCCTCCTCGTGGATCTCCGCCCGCCGGAGGCGGGAGAGGGAGAGGTAGACGACCTCGTAGATCGAGGTCACGAAGGAGTGGTCGTACCAGTCGAGCGCCTCCTCCTCGCGCCCGAGCGCCCGCAGGAGCTCGGCACGCGTCCACCGCTCGTAGGCGAGCGAAACGATCGGCGATCCGATCATCCCGTTGTAGTTGATCTCCATCCGGATCCGGTCGAGGGCGTCGAGCGCCCGCTCGGGTCGTCCCGCGGCCCGGTGCGCGTGCGCCCGCAGTCCGGCGGCGAGGTCGTGCGGAAGGCTCCCGACGAAGCTCGGGGCGGCGATCGTTTTCGTCCGTTCTTCGTGGGTCGTGGCGGTCCCCTCTTCGCCGAGCCGGACGCTCAGCAGCCCGAGGAGGTACTCCTTGAAGAGCGGATGCAGGTCATCGTGCGCGGAGAGGAAGAGATCGGGACCCTCCCGGGAAGGCACGGCGGTCGCGTCGAGCCCTTCGAGGGACGTGCGGGCCGCCTCGAGCTCCCTGCGGGTCGAAGGGACGAACGGCAGGGCCGTGAGCAGCGCGCGATACTCCCGTCCCCAGGCGGGATCGATCCGCTCCAGCGCGTCCAGCGCGTCTCCGGCCTCGCGCCAGCGCCCGCGCGCCAGCAGGAAATGCGCCCTCAGAACGTATCCCAGCGAGCGCTCCTCTCTCCCCCGCCATTCCGCCGTCAGCGGCTCCGCGAGCCGCTCCCCGCCCCGGACGTCCCCGGCGTACAGCGCCACGTCCCAGATCGCCAGGGCGATCGTCGCCCCGGCGACGCGATCCGCCTCGGCGATCAGGCGGGCCCTCTCCTCCGGCCCGCCCAGGACGAACGCCCGGAGCGATCGCATCGGATACTGCCGGTCGCCGGACGGCGTCAGCTCCGTGTACCGGCTCACATGCGATTCGAGGTCGGCCTCGCGCCCCTCCAGGGCCGCGATGCGGGCGAGGTGGACCAGGGCCGCCGTGTTGTCCCGCTCGAGATCGAGCAGCCGCAGGAACGGCTCTCGCGCCTCCGTCGGCGATCGGCCCCGGAGCGGGTTGTGGTGGAACAGGAGCTCCGCGAGATAGAGCCACGCCTCCACGTCGTCCGGGTACGAAACCACGAGCGAGCGGTAGAGATCCTCGGCGGCCTCGACCTCCCCCCGCCGGAAGGCGGAGAAAGCCTCCAGGAGCCTCCGGTCGCGCTCCGCAAGCCGATCGGCGTGGAGGAACGCCTTCTGCGAGGCCGCGTGCGCGAGCTCGGCCCGGAGCATCCACTCGGCGGCGATGCTGAGGCGATAGTACCCGAGGGCGAAGGTGGTGTCGGAAGCGACCGCCCGCTGGAACGCCTCCACGGCGCCCTCGAAGTCCTCCGACCGGAGCGCGCTCTCCCCCCGGAGAAACGCCTTGAGCGCGGGCAGGGACGAGGTGGTCACGGCCGCGATCCGGTCGACGCGGGCGGCCGGCCCGCCGCGGATCCCCGCGAGGATCTGGGTGGCGAGCCCGTCGACGTGGGAGAAGATCTCGTCGACCGGGCCCTCCACGGTCCCCTCGGCCACCCGGCTCCCGTCACGGCCGTCGTAGAGGGCCGCGTCGAGCCGGATCCGGCCACCCACCTCGAGGATGTCCCCCAGGACGTACCAGTCGGCTCCGAACCGCTGGGCGAGCGCCCGGGCTCCGGCGGGATCGGCGGCGTCGATCTCCATCTCGGCCACCCGGCTCAACAGCGCGCGGGGATCGACCGAGCGGAGGTCCCCGGCGCCGTCGAGCTTGGTGCTGAGGAGGTTGACCATGCCGTCGCCGAGGTAGTCGAGCTCGTCGCTTCCGCGGACCGCGAAGGGGAGCACGGCGACGGCCGATACGGACGGCTCGGGGGCGGGCGATCCGGCCTCCGGGGCAAGCTGGCGCAGGGACAGGACGAGGGCCGTGGCGGCCACGAGCAGGATCAGCCCGGCGACCGCGGCGGTTCTGCGGGAGACCGGGAGGCGATCCAGGAGCGGACCGGCGACCCTGCCGGTGCCCTTCTCCCCGACCCGCCCCGCCTCCGGCTCCGGGGCGTCGGCCCGAACGACCGAATACACCTCGACGGGGTCGGCCAGCCCCTTCAGCGACCGGGCGCCGTGTGCCGCGAACCGGTACTCGGGGCGCTGGCGAAGCTGTCGCTGGACGTCCCCGCTCACGACGACCTGGCCGGGCTCGGCGAGAGCCTGGAGACGCGCCGCCACGTTGACGCCGTCGCCGTAAAGGTCCCCGTCGGGAGCCGAGACCACGTCGCCGACGTGGACGCCGATGCGCAGCCGGGCACCCGGGCCGCGGGCCTCGCGCGCGAAACGGTCGCTGAGCTCGAGAGCCGCGTCGACCGCGGCCTGGGTGCTGGCGAACTCCGCCATCACCGCGTCCCCCGAGCGCTTCACGATGCGCCCCTCCGACTCCTCCGAGACCTGGTCGGCGAGCTCGTGCAGGCTCTCGATCCTATTGAGCGCCGCGGGCTCGTCGCGAGCCGCGAGCGTGCTGTACCCGACGATGTCGGCGAACCAGACCGCCGCCAGATGACGTGTGGTAGGCATACTCGGGATACATCCAAGTATGCCGCTCGCTCAGAGGCGAAACAAGGTGTTACGCCTTTGCCCCGCTAACTCCCCGTGGAGCGACCGCGACGGCTCGCCCGGAAAACCTCTCCAGGATCGGATCCATCTCCTCCCGGCGCGGGGGTCACGCGCGCTCGTAGATCCGCGTCAGCTCGACCGGCTCGCCGCGCGGCCCCTCCTCGATCCGGACGGTGGCGCTCAGGCGTGCGCCGGCGTCGACGAGACGCCACGTCTCGATCATCGTCCCGCGGTCGGTCGTGCGCTCCAGGACGAGGGCCTCGTCCTCCCACTGCCCCGTGACGCGGATCGTGCCCCGGTCCCCGAGCCGGATCTCCGTCGTGCGGCCGTCCGTGAAGTACGTGAACGACCGATCGTCCCGGGTGAAGGTGATCGTATCGTCCCCCTGTGTGATCGTGACCTCGTCGAACCCGGGACCGGATCCGTCGGGACCCCCGTGGGGCGGGGCGCCCGGCGGTCCGTCGGGACGGGCGCCATCGCGGGGCGAGCCGTCGAACGGCGGTTCGGGTGCCCCGGGTCGGTCGGAGAGGTCCTCGTTCAGCGCCCAGGTCCCGGAGAGATCGACCTGCTCGGCGGGCGTGACCGCGGAGGGGTCCCGCTCGGCGGCGGTGAGCGATTCGGGGGCGTCCTGGCAGGCCACGATCGCTGCGAGCAAGCAGGGCACCGCGATCGCGCCGAAGCATCGAGGGGTGAGCGAGACGGTCATTGCGTCCTCCTCAAGGTCCGTGGAATGGTTGGCTGGCTCTCGTACCTGGAAGACAGGCGACCTCCGGAAGACGTTAGGCCCCGGATCGGGAGCCTAACGTTCTGGATCGCTGGCCTGTCTATGGAGTGGAGCCATGACCGAGGAGTGCGCCGCCGTGTCGGATGCATCCCTGGTGGGCAGGGCCCGCGGCGGCGATCCGGCCGCGTTCGAGGCCCTCGTCCGACGTCACTACCGCGCGGCGTGGTCGATCGCGTGGTCGGTGACCGGCAACGGGATGGACGCCGAGGACGTCTGCCAGGACGCCTTCGTGCGGGCGCTGGAGCGGCTCGATGAGTGCCGGCGTCCGGAGAGCTTCCTCGCCTGGCTCCGGACGATCGTGCGGAGCACCGCGCTCAACCTGATCGAGCGGCGCAAAGTCCGCGATGCGGCGCCGCTCGACGCGGTCGTCGAGGGAAGCGGCCCGGAAGCCGACGCCCGCGCGGCCCGGGCGGAGCTTCGGGCGGGCCTCGAGAGGGCGCTCGCGCAGCTACCGGAGCGCCAGCGGGAAGCGCTCCTGCTGCACGACCTCGAGGGCATGACCCACGCCGAGATCGCCGGGACCATCGGCGTGAGCGAGGTGAACTCCCGGCAGCTGTGCTTCGTCGCGCGGCGGCGGCTGCGCGAGATCCTGGATCCCCGATGGGTGGAGGAGGCCCTGGGATGAGCGACGAGCGATTCGATCTCTCCGGCATCGATCCGACCCGGGACGAGGCGAGCTTCGATCGGGTGGTTGACGGCATCATGGCGGTCGCCTCCGACGAGCTCGAGCGGCGCCGGACAACCGCTCGTCCGCTCGCTGCGGTGTCGGCGTGGACCCGGCCCGCGTTGGCGGCGGCCGCGGTCGTGGCCGCGATCTCGGTCGCGGGCCTCGCGGCCGTGCCTCGACCCCCCACCTCAGCCGAGCCCGAAGCCGGGATCGCCGAGGCCCTCGGAGTGCCCGCGGACCTCGGCCCGTTCGTGCGGGGCGAGGCGTCGCCGAGCGTGGCGAACGTCCTGGTCGGGATGGCGGGACGGCGATGAGCGGCGCGATAGAATCGCTGGGACGGATCCGGGCGAAGGGGTTGGCCCTCCTCGCGGTCGTCTTCGTCGCGGGGGCGCTCGCCGGCGCGGCGCTGGACCGGTGGTGGACGGCTTCGACCGCTCCACCGAGCGAGGACATCCCGGTGGGCCCCATGGTCCGGGACGGACGCCTTCCCCCGGCGTTCGAGAGGATCGATCTGACCGACGAGCAGCGCGAGCGGATCGAGGCGATCCTCGCCACCTGGCAGCCGCGCGTGGACTCGCTGCTCGGAACCACCCTCCCCGCCCTGCGGGCGGTCACCGATTCCGTGCGTCAGGAGGTCGAGGCGGTGCTCACCCCGGAGCAGCGGGAGCGGCTGGCGGAGCTACTCCCCGAAGGACCGCCGTCCCGAGTTCGCCCTCCGTTCGACGGGCCCGGCCCTCGCGACCGGAAGTTCGTCCCGCCCGCCGAGCGACCGGGCTTCGAGCCGCCGATGCGCCGTCGTTCCCCGGTGGACACCGCGGCTCCATAGCTTCCGGCCCGGTCAGTCCCAGCCGAGCGGCCGCGGAGACTCGCCCGGAAACTCCTCCACGATCGGGTCCATCTCCTCTCGCAGCCGCGCCGCCACCGCTTCCGCCTCCCGCATCACCCGGAGCGCGTTCTCGCCGACGATCTTCCGCACCTCCGCCTCGGTGTACCCGCGCCGGAGCAGCTCGGCCACGAGCGCCGGGAAGGTGGCCACGTCCTCGAGGCCCTCGACGACGGTCGTGATCCCGTCGAAGTCGCTGCCGAGGCCGACGTGGTCGATGCCGGCGACCTCCACGACGTGGTCGACGTGGTCGGCGACCTGGGAGAGGGTGGCCCGGGCGGGAGGGTTCGCGAGCAGCCGCTCGAACGCCTCCCGCGCCCCGACCGTGTCGCCCCGGAAGGCGTCCAGGATCTCCCCCCGGATCTCCGCGAGCCGGTCGTGGTCGGCCCCCACCTCGTCGCTGATGTAGGCGGGTACGAAGGTGACCATCACGACGCCGCCGTTCTCGGGCAGCATTCGGAGGACGGGGTCGGGCACGTTGCGGGGGACGTCGGCCAGGGCGCGGGCCGAGGAGTGGCTGAAGATCACCGGCGCTTCGGTGACCCGGAGCGCGTCGACCATGGTGGAGTCGGAGACGTGGGAGAGGTCCACCAGCATCCCCAGCCGGTTCATCTCGCGGACCACCCGCTCCCCCCACGCGCTCAGCCCGCCGTGCTCGGGCTCGTCGGTGGCGGAGTCGGCCCAGTCGATCGTCTCCCCGTGGGTGAGGGTCATGTAGCGGGCGCCGAGGCGGTGGTAGTCGCGCAGCAGGTCGAGGGAGTTCTCGATCGCGTGGCCCCCCTCGATCCCGATCAGCGAGGCGACCTTCCCCTCGCCGTGGATCGCCACCACCTCGTCCGCGGTGGTGGCGAACTCGAGCGCGTCGTACTCGTCGGCGAGGCGGTGGATCAGGTCGATCTGCTTCAGGACGAAGCGGGCGGCGCCGCCGGAGTGGATGTACTCGGTGGGGACGTACGCCGACCAGAACTGGGCTCCCACCCCGCCCTCCTCCAGCCGGGCGAGGTCGGTCATGAGCTCCGGCTTCGGCTCGGCGACGTCGAGCGAGTCGAGATCGCCGCCGGCGCGGCCGCGGATCTGCCACGGCAGGTCGTTGTGGCCGTCGACGAGCGGGGTCCCGGCCAGGATCGCCCGGGCGCGCTCCAGCAGGGCGTCGGCGGGGGCCTCCTGGGCGGTGGCCGGTGCGGCGACGAGGAGCAGCGCGGCGATCGTCACGGGCGCGATCGGGAATCGAAGGGAGGAGGGCACGCGAGATTCCTTTCTTCCGTAGGGTCGGGGACGGGACGAATATACGGCGTTGCTCCCCGGGAACAGGGGGTGGTAGAATCGGATCGTGCTCCCGCTCGCATCGATTCCGCGACGCCTCTTCGGCCAGGAGAAAGCGCTGACCGCCGTGGGGATCCTCGGCCTGGCGCTGGCGGGTGGGTGCGGGGCAGCGGCCCTGTTCCGGGGCACGCCGGTCGTGGAGCCGGGAGGCGACCTCATCCGGGCGGTCTCCTTCGACGGGGCGGTCGGCCTGTGGGTTCTCACGATCGCGGCGCTCCTGCCGTATTCCGGCTTCGGGTCGCGTGTCCGGCGGATCTGGCGGATCTCCTTCGTCGTCACGATGCTCGTGTTCTACTTCGGCGAGACGTTCGCCGCCGTGCGCGGACACGATCCGCGGTTCTTCTCGGGCTTCCCCCTCCTCGACCAGGTCGTCGCCACCCTCTTCGGACTGACCGCCGGGATCGTGATCCTCCAGTTCCTCGTCTTCGGAGCGAGCTTCTTCACCCGCCGGGCGTCTGACCGCGCGCCGCACCTGACGACCGGGGTCCGGTGGGCGGTCGCGGCGAACGTCGTGGCCCTCGGCGTGGGCATCTGGATGATCGTGATGCAGGGGCGAGCGGTGGGGGAGGGGGGGAGTGCCATCTGGTCCCACGCGATCGGCTTCCACGCCCTGCAGGCGGTGCCGCTGGTCGGATGGCTGGCGGGGCGCTCGGGCGAGTCGCGGACCCGGGCCCGCGGTCGGGTGCACGCCGCGGGGGCGCTGTGGCTGATGGTGACCGTGGGGGCACTGGTTCAGGCGGCGCAGGGGCTGCCTCCGTTCGCTCCCGCCCCGGCCTCCGCGGCGAGCGCCGCCGCCCTCGCGGGGTGGCTCGTGGTGCTGGCGGGGACGCTCCGGGCCGCTCGGCCCTCTTCCCCTTCTCGGGCCCTCGCCGTCGGAGCGCCCGCCCGGGAATAGGCCCCCGGGCCCTCCCGTATCCCACAATGGAAGTGGTTGACGTCGACCACGTCGCCGGTAACGTGTCCACAATCGGGTCTGGTCGGACCGGGCGGGCACGGGTCCGGCCCGTCTTCAGAGAAGGAGGCCGCATGAGATCCAGGACCATCTTGCTGGCATCGCTCTCGTTGTTTTTCGCTTTCTCCGTCTCTCCCCTCCTCGCCCAGGGAACGATCACCGGGCAGGTGACCGATCAGCAGGGCGAGCCCATCGGCTTCGCGCAGCTGACGGTCGAGGGGACCGACTTCGGAACGGTGGCCGACGGGCAGGGTCGCTATACCATCTCCGGCGTTCCCGCCGGCACCCGACAGCTGAAGGCGGAGTTCCTCGGCTACCGGGCCTCGATCGCCACCGTGGAGGTGGCCTCCGGGGAGACGGTCACCCAGAACTTCTCGCTGGCGCAGGACTACCTCGGCATGGAGACGATCGTCGCCACCGCCGAGCGCCAGCCCCGCCAGAAGCTCGAGACGAGCACCGCGATCACCACCCTGAACGCGCGCGAGATCGAGCGTGAGGCGCCCCGCGGCACCGCGGATCTCCTCAAGGCGGTTCCCGGCATCACCGTGGAGGCGTCGGGCGGGGAGGTGAACAACAACGTATTCGTCCGCGGCATGCCCGCCCCCGGCTCGTTCCGGTACCTGGCGCTCCTGGAGGACGGCATGCCCGTGTACGACTCCGTCGACCTGTCGTTCATGGGCCCCGACGTCCTGGTGCGGATCGACGAGAACATCGAGGAGATCGAGGCGGTCCGTGGCGGAAGTGCGGCGCTGTTCAGCTCGAACGCCCCGGGCGGTCTGGTCAACTACATCAGCAGGACGGGCGGGCCCACCCACTCCGGCGTGATCGAGTTCACGGGCGGGCAGGACGAGATCTATCGGATCGACGGGAACGTCGGTGGTCCTCTCGGCGAGACCGGCTGGGACTACAACGTCGGGGGCTTCTACCGATCCGACGAAGGAACCCGTGATCCCGGCTTCACCGCGTCCGAGGGAGGCCAGATCAAGGCCAACGTGGGCCGCTCCTTCGACAACGGGTACGTCCGCATCTACGGCAAGTACCTCAACGACGACAACCTCTTCCTTCTCCCCGCGCCGCTCCAGAATCCCCCCGACCCCGAGTTCGTTCCGGGCTTTCCCGATGACGGCACGATGACGAGCGCGGAGGGGATCGACAAGCGGGTCCCGTTGCCGAACGGCCAGGAGATCGTCCTCGATCTCTCCGACGGGATCAGCCAGGACGGCGGCCACGTCCTCGTCGACTTCGGCTTCCTGTTCGGCGACGGATGGTCGGTCGAGAACAAGTTCCGCTGGATGGACGTCGAGCACGACTGGAACGCGATGCTCCCGTTCGACGCGCAGCCCGCCGACGAGTTCGCCCAGGGCTTCGTGGAGGAGACGCCGGGTGGCGAGGGCTTCAACCTCGTGTTCACCGAGACCGGGGAGCCCTTCGACACCCCCAACGATCTGATCTCCACCGGAGGCCAGTGGTGGGTCTCGGTCCCCCTCTCGAACGTCTCCAACCAGATCACCCTCAACAAGCAGGCGGGTCGCCACGACATCACGGTCGGCACCTACCTGAGCCACTACGAGGCCGACCCGACGTGGCGGTTCAACGACATCCTGACGAACGTCCAGAACGCGCCCCGCTTCCTGGACCTCGAGATCACCGACGGAGCGGGCGACGTGATCCGGCGGGTCACCAACGAGGGGTTCCGACAGTATCTGAGTCTCTACCGTAACGCCGAGCAGGACGCCGAGATCTTGGCCTTCTTCGCCGGCGATGTCATCACGGTGACCGAGAAGCTCGACGTCGACGTCGGAGTCCGCTTCGAGCACGATCAGTTCGACATCCGGAACGAGCAGCTGGGCGAGTTCGACCTGGTCGGCAACACCGACGCCCATGAAGGGGCCCAGTTCGGAACCGGTACCTTCCAACGGTTCGAGACCGACTTCGATGAATGGGCGTTCTCGGTCGCCGGGAACTACCGCGTCAACGAGATGGTCTCGGTGTACGGTCGCGGCACGAGCGGCTTCAAGATGCCGATCTTCGACAACGTCCGGGATGCGGGGCCGAACGGCGAGCTGGAGGTGGAGGACATCCTCCAGGTCGAGGGGGGCGTCAAGGTCGCCTCGCCCAAGGTCGGCCTCTCGGCCGTGGCCTACTGGCTCCAGCTCCAGAACTTCCCGAGCCAGGACGTCCGCATCGTCGACGGCGAGACGGTGTTCGAGGTGGCGTTCGTCGGCGAGTCGCAGACGATCGGCAGCGAGATCGAGGTGGTGGCCGCGCCGATCCCGGCCCTCACGCTGAGAGGCACGGCGACCTTGCAGGACGCGGAGTTCACGGATTTCATCGAGGAAGGGGAAGATCTCTCCGACAACGAGGTGAAGCGGATCCCGGACGTCATGCTGACGTTCGGCGCCGATCTCGACGTCCAGGACCTCACCCTGTACGGGGACGTGCGATGGGTCGGCGATCGCTTCTCCAACAACGCGAACACGGTCGTCCTGCAGGATTACGCCATCGCCGACCTGGGCGCGGCCTACGAGCTGCCCCTTTACGGAGTGACCTTCCGCATCGACGCCAAGAACGTCACCGACGAGGGCGCCGGGGCCCTGACGGAAGGGAACCCCCGGGTCGACGAGGGCGTGGGTGCCCAGAGCACGATCTTCTTGGCCCGCCCGGTCCTGCCGCGGCGGGTCACCGGCAGCGTGTCGTACCGCTTCTAGCGGTCGGCTCCGAAGAGACGAGTGGAGGGGCGCGCGAGCGGCGCGCCCCATCGCTCGTCGCGGGTCCCGCCGGCTACTCCAGCCGCTCGCCGGAGTCGGCGTGGAACAGGTGGATCGCCTCGACCGGTAGCCGGAGCGCGACCTCCCGCCCCTCCTCCAGGTCGAGCTCGACCGGGAGCACGGCCACGATCCGGGTCTCGTCCGGGAGGGAGGCGTGGACGATCTGCTGGCTTCCGATCGGCTCGATCACGGCCACCTCCGCCCCCACCGTGACGGGGGAGCCATCCTCTGCGAGCTGGACGTCCGGGGGTCGGACGCCGAGGGTGACCCGCTCGCCGTCGGACGCCTCCCCGGGCGCCTCGACCCGGACCTCCAGGGCGTCGCCGCGGAACCGCCACCCGTCCTCGCCGGAGAGCAGCGAGCCGTCGAAGAAGTTCATCGCCGGGGACCCGATGAAGCCGCCGACGAAGCGGTTCGCGGGACGCCGGTACAGCTCCATCGGGGGGGCGACCTGCTGGAGGACGCCGTCCCGCAGCACCGCCACCCGGTCCCCCAGGGTCATCGCCTCCTCCTGGTCGTGGGTGACGTACACCATGGTGGTGCCGAGCCGCTGGTGGAGCCGCGCCAGCTCGGCCCGGGTCTCGATCCGGAGCTTGGCGTCGAGGTTCGAGAGGGGCTCGTCGAGCAGGAACGCCTGTGGCTCCCGCACCAGCGCGCGGCCGAGCGCCACCCGCTGGCGCTGCCCCCCGGAGAGCTGGGCGGGCTTCCGGTCGAGCATCGGCTCCAGCCCGAGCGCCCGCGCCGCCGTCTCCACCCGGCCCTCGACCTCGTCTGCGGGCATCTTCCGGATCCTCAGGCCGAAGGAGAGGTTCTCGCGCACCGTCATGTGGGGGTACAGGGCGTAGCTCTGGAACACCATCGCGATGTCCCGCTCCTGGGGGGAGACGTCGGTGACGTCGCGGTCGCCGATCCGGACCCGCCCCTCGGTGGGGGTCTCGAGCCCGGCGATGATCCGGAGCGCGGTCGACTTGCCGCAGCCCGAGGGCCCCACGAAGACGAGGAACTCGCCGTCCTCGATCGCGAGGTCGAGATCCCGGGAGGCGACGTGGCCGTCGGGATAGGTCTTGTGGACGTGGTCGAGCTCGATTCGAGCCATTCAGCGGTCTCCCCGAGGGATCATCCCTTCACCGCGCCGGCGGTGAGCCCCTGCACGATCCGGCGCTGGAACGCGAGCACCAGAGCCGCGACCGGGGCGGTGGCGACCACGGCGGCCGCCAGGATCTGGCCCCACGGCACCTGATACTGGCCGCGGAACAGCGCGATCGCCACCGGCACGGTCTGGCGCTCCGGGCCGAGCGTGAAGGAGAGCGCGAAGAGGAACTCGTTCCAGCAGTAGATGAAGGTGAGGATCCCGGTCGTGGCGAGCCCCGGCACCGCCAGCGGGAGCATCACCTTCACGAACGCCTGCCATCGGCTCGCCCCGTCGACGAGCGCCGCCTCCTCGAGGTCGGCCGGCAGCTGCCGGAAGAAGCCGACCAGCAGCCACACCGTCAGCGGCATCGCGAAGGTGAGATACGGCAGGATCAGCCCCGGATACGTGTCGATGAGGCCCAGCGCCCGAAGCAGCAGATAGAGCGGGCTCACGATCGAGATCTGGGGGAACATCGTCACCGCCAGGATGAACCCCATGATGAGGGCCTTGCCGCGGAAGCGGAGCCGCGCGATCGCGTAGGCGGCGAAGGATCCGACCACGACGCAGAAGAGCGTGGTGGCGCCGGCCACGACGAGCGAGTTCCGGATCGGGACCCAGAAGTCGCGCACCTCGAAGAGCGCGCGGTAGTGGTCGAGAACGATCTCGGCGGGCCACAGGCTGGGCCGCTCGAACAGGGCCGCCTCGGGCGAGAGGGAGGCCACGATCGCCCAGTAGAAGGGGAAGGCGGAGGCGACGACCAGCAGGCCGAGCCCCGCGCCGGCGGCCCAGCGGGTCCCCCGCCCGGTCACTCGGCCGTCCCCCCGAGGTCGACGCCGAGACCCCGGATGTAGAGAAGCGCGATCAGGAACGTGGTGAGGAAGACCGCCACCGACAGCGCCGAACCGTACCCGAAGCGGAGGTTCTGCAAGAGCGCGTTGAACGCGTAGAGGGAGATCGGCTCGGTGGCGGTGCCCGGCCCGCCGCCGGTCAGCACGTAGATCAGGTCGAACACCCGGAACGCGTCGAGGGTCCGGAAGATCAGGACCACCAGGATGGCGGGCTTCAGCTGGGGAAGGGTGATGTGGCGGAGCTGCCACCACGGCCCGGCCCCGTCGACCGCGGCGGCTTCGTAGAGGGCGGAGTCGATGTTCTGCAGTCCCGCCAGCAGCAGCAGCGCCACGAACGGGGTCGTCTTCCACACGTCGGCGAGGATCACCGGCACCCACGCGGTGGCGGTGTGGACGAACCACACGATCGGCTCCTCGATCAGCCCGACGTCCAGCAGCACCGCGTTCGCGATCCCCGCCTCGGCGTCGAAGAGGAACCGCCACAAAAGCGCCGACACCACCGTGGGAATCGCCCACGGCACCAGCACCGCCGCGCGCACCAGGCCGCGGCCGCGGAAGGCGCGGTTCATCGCCAGGGCGAGGAAGAGGCCCAGCACGAGCTCGAGGGCCACCGTGACCGCGGTGAAGAAGAAAGTGTGGCCCATCGCCGCCCAGAAGCGGGGATCGCCGGCCATCTCGACGTAGTTGGCGAGGCCCACAAACGGCTCGCCCCGCCACGGCATCCGCAGGTCGTGGAGGTGGAGGGACTCCCACACCGTCCACCCGAGCGGAAAGAGCGCGATCAGGAGGATCACGCCGAGCGCCGGGGCGACGAGCCGGCGGGCGAGCCGCCGCTCGGCGGCCTCGATCCCCACGCTCCTCCCGGGGCTCATCGCGCACCCTCTCGGCGCCGGAGGTCCCGCACCCCCGTCTCCTCGATCGCGCGCCGCATCCCCTCCGCGGCGGTCTCGAGGGCGTCGGCGGGTTCGGCCTGGCCGACGAGGGCGCGGTGGAGCTGGATCTGGAGGATCTCGGAGAGCTGGGTGTAGATCGGGGTCACCGGCCGGGCGGTCGCCCGCTCGATGATCTCCCGCGCGCGCTCGGCCGGGATCGCCAGCACCTCGTCGAGGGCGGGGTCGTCGAAGAGCGCGGGCCGGGTGGGGAACTGCCCGGCCACCACGGCCCGCTCGAGCATCTGCTCGGGAGCGGTGAGGAACTCGAGCAGCGCCCACGCGTGTTCGGGGGCGTCGCTGTGGGCGCTGATGGCGAGCTGGGAGCCCCCGAGGGCCACGGTCGGCTCCCCGCCCGGGGCGGCCGGCATCGGCGCCACCGCGAATCGCCCGGCCACCCGCGAGTCCTCCCCGCTCATGAGGGCGTAGGCGTAGGGCCAGTTCCGCATCATGACCGCGGTGCCGTTCTGGAAGGCGAAGCGGGTCTCCTCCTCGTGCCAGGTGAGGACCTGCTCGGGCGCCACGTCCCACCGGTGGATCTGGTCGCGCATGAAGGAGAGGGCCTCGACCGCCTCGGGCGAGTCCACCACGACGGTGCCGTCGTCGGCGAGGATCTCGCCGCCGAACCCGCCGAGGTACTCCAGGAACACGGTCACGAGCCCCTCGTAGCGCGCCCCCTGCCACACGATCCCGCGGGTGACGGCCTCCGCCGGGCGCTTTCCCCGGCGGGCCGCCTCCACCAGCGCCTCCATCGTCTCGGGCGGGGCGTCCAGGAGGTCGGTTCTCCAGTACAGCATGCCCACGTCGACGAACCATGGAATCGCGTAGAGGGTGTCGTCCCACACGTTCGCCTCCACCGTCGGGCGGAAGAAGGCGGTGGTGTCGGCGTCGAAGCGGTCGAGGGGGAGCAGCCAGCCGGCCGCCGCGAACTCCGGGGTCCAGATGACGTCCAGCTGGAGGATGTCGGGGTCGTCGGAGCGGGCGTTGAGCCGCTGGACGTACAGCTGGTGGCGCTGGGTGGCGTCGTCGGGCGTCCGCTGGAGCTCGACCCGGATCCCGGGGTGCTCCTTCGTGAAGCGGTCGATCTGGCGGCGCAGCAGCTCCGCCTCCGCACCCACCGCGCTGCCGGGGAGGGTGATCACGGGACGGTCGTCGGCTCCGCCGCAGGCGAGCGGGAGCAGCAGGAGGGCGGCCGCCGCGGCTCGGCTCGCTCTCATCGGGGGGATCGCCTCTCAGGCGGCGACGACGATCAGGATGATCAACAGCAGGATGATGATGATCGTGGTGACCGAGAGCGTGATCGTCTCGTCGAGGCGGCTGTCGATCAGCTGCGCCTGGCGGGTGGCGCGGTCGAGCCGCTCGCCCTCCAGGGCGTCGATCCCGGCGAGGGCCCCGTCGATGTCGGCCCCCGCCGACCGGGCGGCGGCGGCGACGCGATTCTCCTCGAGGACCCCGCGCACGTAGGCGCGCTTCTCCTCGGCGTCGGCGTCGGGGGCGATCGGCCGGGTGGCGCTCTCCCTGGCCTCGGCCGGGCTCTCGCCCGCCTGCTGGCCCAGGGCGGGTGCGGCTCCGAGGGCGAAGAGCGAGATCGCGGCGATCGCGGTCCAGAGACGTCGGTGCATCGGTACCTCCTCTCTGCGGGGCGGCCCCGCGGGCGCAGGCCAGTCTATTCGGGCCTCGGGGGTCGGGCAAGCCGGTGGGGGCCGGCGCCTTCGGGCCGAGGGTGTTATCCGTAACGGGAGAGGCGCGATGAATTCCGCGCGGCCGTTCGAGCCGCCGACGATCCGACAGGGAGGAGCCGATGAGCCGAGCCGAGACCGATGTCCGGGAGCTGCTGCAGCGCGAGCCCCGGGAGGGAGAGTACGACGCGGTGCGGGAGCTGTGGAAGCGGCACTCGATCGCCGAGGACGAGCGGGACATCCCCGGGCTCCTCTCCACCCTGACGGGGGATTGCGTCTACGAGGTCGTCCCGACCGGCCACCGGTGGGAGGGGCACGAGGGGGCACGCCGCTTCTACGAGTCGCTGATCGGCGCCTTCCCCGACATCGACTTCGCGCTCTCCAACATCGTGATCGGGCCGCAGGGAGTGTACGAGGAGGCGAGGCTCACCGGGACCCACCAGGGCGACTGGCTGGAGTTCCCGGCCACGGGCCGCGAGGTGGACTTCACGGTGGTGATCTTCTTCCCCTGGGACCGGGAGGCGACGCTCTTCCGCGGGGAGACCGTCCACTTCGACCCCCGGGCCGCGGGCCTCGCCGCCGAACCCGGGGGGCCCGCCTGACAGGGGCGAGCGGCGCGAGGGCGTCGAGCGGTCGGGTTCAGCCGGCCGCCGGCGCCTCCTGGCCCCGCTCGTAGACGAGGACCTTCCCCCCCTCCGGATCCACCGCGAAGCCGGTCCGCGTCATCCCGACGTTCTCGGCCACCCGGATCGAGGGGAGGTTCCAGGCCGGGATCGTCGCCCGCAGGGTGCGGACGTCGGAGCGGGCCATCGCCCACGCCGCGATCGCCTGCACCGCCTCGGTCGCGTACCCCTCGCCGACTCGATCCGGATCGACCGAGTAGCCGAGAGACAGGACGTGCTTCTCGACCGGCGAGACCCCGATCACCCCGATCGGCCGGCCCGTCTCCCGGGACACCGCGAGCCACAGCCAGCCGGCGCCGGCGGGGTCGTGGCGGAGGCCCTCGTGGATGGTGGCGAGATCCTCGTCGAACCGGTCGGGTGTGGTCGCGTCGGTGTCGATCCTGGCGCCGGTCAGCTCCTCGAGGCGCTCGGCGTCGCCGAGCAGCCAGGCGCGAAGCGCGTCGGCCCCGAGCGCCGCCAGCGTGAGGCGCCGGGTCTCCACCGGCTGGGGGAAGATCGGCCCGATCATGCTCTTCATCATACCCGAAGCGGGGGCCGGCCGTTGTGCGAGGCTTGACAGTGCCCGAAAAAATCCCGAAAATATATTGTATGGCCACCCGGACCACCATTCGCGGGCGGGGCGCCGCCCACGACCCGCCCAACCGGTTCGACCCGATCGTGGTGGAGCGCGAGGAGGGGGTGCGCGAGGAGGACCCCGACCCCGGGACCACCTTCTACCGCGACGCCTCCCGCTCGATCGTCGCCCGCAACGACAGCCCCGACGTCGGCTTCGACGCGAGCGTGAACCCGTACCGGGGATGCGAGGTGGGATGCTCCTACTGCTTCAGCCGTCCCTTCCACGAACACTTCGGCCTCTCCGCCGGGCTCGACTTCGAGACGAAGATCTTCGTGAAGGAGCACGCGCCGCGGCTGCTGCGGGAGGAGCTCTCCTCGCCCTCGTGGAAGCCCGAGCCGCTGATGATGAGCGGGGTGACCGACCCGTACCAGCCGGTCGAGTCCCGGCTCGGGATCACCCGGGGGTGCCTGGAGGTGCTGGCGGAGTTCCGCAACCCCGTCGGGATCGTCACCAAGCGCCACACGGTGACCCGCGACGCCGACCTGCTGGCGGCGCTGGCGGAGCACGACGCGGCTATCGCCAACCTCACGATCACCTCGCTCGACCGCGGGCTCCAGCGGAAGATGGAGCCGCGGGCCTCCACGCCGGAGAAGCGGCTCGACGCGATCCGCGCGCTGACCGCGGCGGGGGTTCCGACGGGGGTGATGGTGGCGCCGGTCGTGCCGGGTCTCACCGACCACGAGCTGCCGGCCATCCTCGAGGCCGCCGCCGAGGCCGGCGCGGTGAGGGCCGGCTACGTCGTCCTGCGGCTCCCCCACGCGGTGAAGGAGATCTTCTCCGACTGGCTCGAGCGACACTTCCCCGACCGGAAGCGGAAGGTTCTGAACCGGCTTCGGAGCCTCCGCGGGGGCGCGCTCTACGACTCCTCGTGGGGCGAGCGGATGCGGGGCCAGGGGACCTACGCCGAGCAGATCCGGGACCTGTTCGAGGTGGGGTGCCGGCGGGCGGGGCTGAACCGCGAGCCAATCGTTCTCTCCACCGCCGCCTTCCGCCGCCCGGGAGAGGCCCGCCAGCTCGCCCTCTTCGAGGACGCGTGACGACGGTCCGCGCCGCCGACTCGACGCTCCTCGAGTCGCCCGCCCGGCCGGACGGGGCCGTCCCTTCGCCCGGCTCCTCCCCGTCGGCCGCGCGGCTCGATCCCCCGCGGTCGGGCTTCCGGTGGGCGCTGGATCCCCACCCCGGCCGGGACGTCGGCTTCCCTCTCGGACCTTTCCGCGCCGGCGAGACGGATCCGCGGGAGATCCCCGCGGGTGCGCCGGTCGCCATCGGAGCCGCGGCGGACCCCTACCCCCCGATCGAGCGGCGGACGGGCCGCACCCGGAGCGCGCTCGAGGCGCTGGGCGAGGCCGAAGGGTTCGACATCACGCTCACCACCCGCTCGGATCTCGTGACACGGGATCGGGATCTGCTGGCGGATCTGGCCGGGCGCCATCGGCTCGGGGTGGAGATGATCCTCCCGGCGCTCGACCGGGCCCTGACGCGGGCGCTCGATCCCGAGGGGCCGCGGCCCGACGTCCGGCTGAAGGCGATCAGCGAGCTGGCGGCGGCCGGGGTGCCGGTCGGGATCGTGTGCGCGCCCGTCCTGCCCGCCGTCAACGACCGGCTCGAGGCGGTGGATCGGCTGGCGGAGAGGGCCGCTCGCTCGGGCGCCGACTGGCTGAAGGCCCGAGCCTGCTTCCTTCCGCCGGGGTCGATGGTCTCCCGCTTCCCCCGCCTCGAGCGGGAGCGCCCCGACCTGGTCGACCGGGTGCGGATGCTCTATGCGAGATCCGCACGCCTCCCCGAGGAGTACCGGGCCGGGGTCGAGGAGCTCGTGGCGTGGATCCGGGGACGACGGGGCCTGCGGGCCGGACGATCGGAGAGCGAGCCGGATCGGCGCGAGGCGGAGGGGGATCAGCTCCCCCTGCTGTGATCCGGACGCTCAGGAGGCGGTCGAGCGGACGCTGGCGCGCTGCACGAGCAGCCGCTCGACCTCCCGCTCCTCGGACCGGCTCCCGGGGTCCCGGAGGATCCGGGTCTCGCCCCCCTCCCGGGCGGCGACCGGGACACCGTCCCGGTAGACGACCCGGTTCGTGTGAACGGCGGCGATCCGCTCGCCGGGGGTGGTGATCCCGACCAGGTTGAGGGGGTCGCCCCCGCTGACGGCGACGAGCTCGCCGCCGGGCTCGGCGCGGCCCGCGGCGCGGAGACGATCGACCGCCTCGGGCACCGCGAACTGCTCGCCGGAGGCCCCCGCGACGAACCGCCCGCCCCGGATCTCGCCGCGCATCTCGAGCCGGCGGAGGATCCACAGGACCTCGCGCCACGGCACCCTCGGCGACTCCCGCGCGAGCCAGCGGCGGGCCACGACGCCGTAGCGGTCCAGCAGCTGCCGTGCGTACGTCTCGACGAGCCGCTCGCGCTCGAGCGTCCGATGTTCCCCCGCGCCCTCGTCGGCGCCGGCGGCCTCCCCGATCGGCCGCAAGAGCGACCACCGGCCCACCACCCGGGGAGCGGCGGGCTCCGGGCGGCCCCGCCGCCGCACCGGCCGCCGGCGCCGCTCGCGCTCGGGGGCGAGCAGCGTCCGGAGCGCCTCCACCCCGTCCGCCGTCACCGCTCCCCAGGAGACGAGCTCGCCCAGCGCGCGCTCGACCCGGGTGGGGAGGAGCCCGGTGCGGGAGGCGAGATCCTGCAGGAACGCGCTGCCGCCCTCGTCGAGCGCCGCGGCGACGACCCGCGCCTCGTGGCTCAGGTCCTCCTCGGCGATCGCCGCCCCGGGCGCGAGCCCGATCCAGTCGGCGAGATCCTCGCGGCGGACGAAGGCGATCGGGGAGGCGGCGATCGGGCCGGTGCGGGGCCGCGCCGTCCCCTCGCCGCCGTCCCGGGGAGGGGGCGGAACGAGGCGGGCCCAGGCGACCGACCCGCCGAGGCACAGCTCGTCGAGCCAGGCGGGCTCGTACCCGGGGAGCCGCGCCGGCAGGAGGTCGCGCTCCCACGCGGCCGCAGGGGCCTCGAACCCGGCCAGCCGGTCGAGGCTCGCCAGCAGCCCCCTCGGCCCGTCGGCGGGGGCGGCCGCGTCGAGCCCGTGCCAGCGGAAGAGGAAGCGGTGGAAGCCGGCGGGGGCCACCGGGTCGATCTCCGAGCGGAGCCGGTCGATGGTGTAGCGGTGGATGCGGGCGAGGAGCCTCCGGTGGCACCACTCCTCGCGCCCCTCGCCCGGCGTGAAGCGTCCCCGGAGCACGGTCCCCTCCGCCTCGAGAGCGGCGAGCGCCGCCTCGACCCGGGCCTCCGGCAGCCCGATCGTCCGCACGATCGCTCCGGCCGTCACCGGGCCGAGCCCCTCCAGCCTCCCCCGGAGCAGCGACGTCAGCGCCTCGCGGGGGCCGTCCGGCTCCTCCGCTCCGGCCGGCGCCTGCAGCGGGGTCTCCCGGCGGAGCGCGCCGAGAGCGGCCTCCGCCTCGAGGAGCCGCTCGGCGGCGACCCACAAGGTTCGCTCGACACCGTCCTCGTCGACCGCGACCACGCGGCCGACCCGGCGGGCGGCCACCAGCTCGTCGAGCCACGCCCCCCATTCGGCCGCCTCCCCGGCGGTCGCGAAGCCGAGCCACCCGATCGCGTCGTGGACCTCGTCGGCGTCCTCCGCCTCCGGCCACGCCTCGGCCCGGACCCGCTCGACCGCCTCGGCGTCGAGGGCTCCCAGGTCGTCGGCGTCACGGACGTCCAGGCCCCGGCGGGTCCGCACCGCGAGGGTCCGCCGCTCCTCCGCCTCGGCGTCGTCGAGAAAGGCCCACGGGCGGGCGTGGACGATCTCGTGGCTCATCGGGCTCGGCTCGGGCACGTCGCGCGCGACGAGCTCGACGGCGCCCGACGCGATCCGCTCGAGCAGCGCCTCGAGGCCCTCCGCGTCCATCGCCTCGACGAGGCAATCCTCCACCGTCTGGCGTACGATCGGATGGTCCCACGGGACCTCGATGTCGCCGACGATGTGCTCGAAGCACGCCGTCGCCTGCGGGAAGGCGGCCACCAGCAGGTCGTCGGCGCGCATCCGGAGCAGCTGCGCGGGTACCCTCTTCCCGCCGTGGCGGCGCAGCACCGCCAGCGAGCGCTCGGCGTTCCACCGCCAGCGGGTCTGGAACATCGGCGCGGGGAGCAGGGCCTGCACCAGGATCTCCCGCGCGCTGGAGGCGTCGAGGTAGCCGAATACGTCGTCCAGCGGAAAGGAGTGCTGGGGACCGAGCGAGAGGACGATCGCGTCCTCGTTGGCTGCCGCCTGGAGCTCGAAGTCGAAGGAGCGGCAGAACTTCTTCCGCAGGGCGAGCCCCCAGGCGCGGTTGATCCGGGCCCCCAGCGGGGAGTGGACGATCAGCTGCATCCCGCCCGCCTCGTCGAAGAACCGCTCCAGGACGAGCCGCTCGGCGGTCGGCACGACGCCGAGCACCTTCCGGGTCGCCGACACGTAGGCGGCGATCTGGGCCGCTGCCGCCCGCGGCAGGCCGGGGACCTCCTCGACGAGGCGATCGACCGCTCCCCCGACCCCGCCCTCGTCGAGCCAGCCCGCCACGTCCTCGCGAAGCCGGCTCACCTCGAGGGAGAGCTCCTCGGTGCGCGCCGGCGCCTCGCCGAGCCAGAACGGGATCGTGGGGGGCTCGCCGCGGGCGTCGACGACCCGCAGGCGGCCGGTCTCGATCTTGTGGACCCGCCAGGAGGCGTTGCCGAGCTGGAAGACGTCGCCGGGCAGCGACTCGATGGCGAAGTCCTCGTTGACCGAGCCGATCCGGGTGCCCTCGGGGTCGAGGATCACGTCGTAGTCGGAGACGTCGGGGATGGCGCCGCCGGAGGTGATCGCGGCGAAACGGGCTCCGCGCCGGCCCCGGACGACGCCGTTCACCGCATCGTGGTGGATACGGGCCGCCCGCCGGCCCCGGCGGGTGGCGTACCCCTTCGCGAGGATCTCCACCACGGCGTCGAAGTCCTCGCGGGCGAGATCGCGGTAGGGCCACGCCCGGCGCACCAGACCGTACAGCTCGTCCGTCTCCCAGTCGCGGCTGGCGGCCGCGGCGACGATCTGCTGGGCGAGGATGTCGAGCGGCCCCTCGGGAACGATCAGGCGGTCGAGGTCGTCGCGGGCGGCGGCCCGGAGCAGCGCGGCCGCCTCCACCAGCTCGTCTCGCGTCGTCGCGAAGATCCTGCCGTGCGCGCGGGCCTCCCACAACCGCCCGGAGCGCCCGACCCGCTGCAGCAGCGCGCCGATCGACTTGGGCGAGCCGATCTGGCACACCAGGTCCACGGTGCCGACGTCGATCCCGAGCTCGAGGGAGGCGGTGGCCACGATCGCCTTCAGCTCGCCCTCCTTCAGCCGCCGCTCGGCGTCGAGGCGGCGCGCCCGGGAGAGCGAGCCGTGGTGGGAGGCCACCGCCCCCAGGGGCAGCCGGTCGGCCAGGTGGTGGGCGACCCGCTCGGCGAGGCGGCGGGTGTTCACGAACACCAGGGTGGTCCGGTTCTCGGCGATCAGCTCCGCGAGGCGGTCGTAGATCTCTTCCCACGCCTCGTTGGACAGGAGCGCCTCGAGCGGAGACTCGGGGATCTCGATCGCCAGCTCGGTCTCCCGGGCGTGCCCCTCGTCGATCACGGCGATCTCGCGGGCTTCGTTCCCGGCCAGGAAGCGCGCCACCGTCCCGATCGGCTTCACCGTGGCCGAGAGGCCGATCCGCTGCGGGCGTCGACCCACGAGGCGGTCGAGCCGCTCCAGGGTGAGCGCGAGGTGGCTGCCGCGCTTGTCGTCGGCGACCGCGTGGATCTCGTCGACGATCACCGTGCGGGTCGTCCGGAGCATCGCCCGGCCCCGCCGCGTGGTGAGGAGGATGTAGAGCGACTCCGGGGTGGTGACGAAGAGGTGGGGCGGACGTTCGAGATGGGCCCGCCGCTCCGAGGCCGGGGTGTCGCCGGTCCGGACCGCGGTCCGGATCTCCACGTCCGGGTGTCCGGCCGCGGCGAGCTCCGTCCGGATCCCGGCCAGCGGGGCCTGGAGGTTCTTCGCGATGTCGTTGCCGAGGGCCTTCAGCGGGGAGACGTACACCACCCGGGTCTCGTCGGGGAGCGCACCGGGGGACCCCGCCTCTTCCGAGAGGCCCAGGTGCACCAGCTCGTCGATCGCCGAGAGGAACGCGGCCAGCGTCTTGCCCGACCCGGTCGGGGCGGAGATCAGCACGTCCTCGCCCGAGCGGATCGCCGGCCACCCCCCCGCCTGCGGCGCCGAGGGACCGCCGGGGAACGCTCGCTCGAACCAGGTGCGAACGGCGGGATGGAACGGCTTCAGAGGCACGGGGCACGGGAATTTAGCGGCCGCCGCCCCGGTCCGCCCGGACGGCACGCGCTCGCGCCCCGGCGGTCGAAGCGCGAACGTGCGTCTCCGTGACCACCACGCCACCGCCCCCCGAGGAGATCCGCTTCGAGGCGCCCGACGGCCGTCCGCTGGAGGGGCGGATCTTCCGCGCGCAGAGCCGGGACCCGGCCGCCGCGGTCGCGGTGCTGGGGGCGATGGCGGTGGGCCAGGGCTTCTACGAGCCGTTCGCGCGGTTTCTCGCCGAGCGGGGCCTCTCCGCCCTCACCTTCGACTACCGCGGCATCGGCCGCTCCGGGGGGCGGCACGACGGGGACGGGCGGGAGATGCGGATGCTCGACTGGGGGAGACGCGACGTCGAGGCGGCGCTGGCGCGGGGC
>JAWVZN010000025.1:0-32801 GCA_033722155.1 Gemmatimonadota bacterium
CGCGGGCGATCGACGTCGGCCACGAGCGGGACCGGCACTTCGTCTCGGTTCTCGGGATCGGCTTCCCGTCGATCGTGGCCGACGAGGCGAACCGCGTCCGGTGGCTGCGCGGCTCCCCGGCGTTCTTCTTCGCCGTCTACACGGGGCTCCACCGCCTGCGCGCGGTTCCGCTCGAGATCCACCTCGACACCGGCACGATCGAGATGGAGTGCGTGGCGGTGCTCGTGCAGAACACCCCCTATACCGGCGGGGGGCTCCTCATGGCCCCCGAAGCGGACGTCGACGACGGGATCCTGGACGTGGTGCTGGTGGACGACATCGGAAAGCTGGGCCTCATGATCAACTTCCCCAGGGTGTATCACGGCGGCCACTTCTCCCACCCGAGCTTCACCGCGCACCGCACCCGAAGCGTCCGCGTGCGCGCCTCGGAACCGCTGCCGAAGATGTTCGACGGCGACCTGTGCGGCCGGACCCCGCTGGAGGCGGAGGTCGTCCCCGACGGCGTCCGGATCGCCATCCCCGGGCCCCGATGAGCTCCGCCGACCGGATCGCGGCGTTCCTGACGGACCGGACCGTCCTGGTCACCGGCGCCACCGGCTTCCTCGGCCAGCCGCTGGTGGAGAAGATCCTGTGGACCGCCCCCGAAGTGGAGCGGGTGTGGGTGCTGATCCGGCCCAAGCGGCAGTTCGGCGGCGAGGTGCTCTCGCCGAAGGAGCGCCTCCGGAGCGAGCTGTTCGAGTCGAGCGTGTTCGACCGCCTCCGCTTTCGGCACGGTGAGGGGTTCGCGGACTTCCTCCGCCGGAAGCTGGTGGCGGTGGGCGGGGACATCTCCGAGCCCGGCCTGGGAATCGATCCGGACGAGCGGGAACGGCTGCTCCGCGAGGTCGACGTGGTGATCAACAGCGCCGCCGTCGTCTCCTTCGACGCCCCGCTCGATCAGGCCCTCGAGCTCAACGGGCTCGGCGCCGGCCGGGTCGCCTCCTTCGCCGCGGAGTGCGACGACGCGATCCTGATCCACGTCTCGACCGCCTACGTGTGCGGCGCCACCGACGCGCCCGTCCCCGAGACCCTCCACCACACCGGCGACCCCGACGCCGCCGAGCCGTTCCCCCCCCGCCGCTTCTCCGACGTCGACCGCGACATCGAGGAGATCCGGCGACGGATCGCCCGGGCGCGCGAGGAGAGCGAGAGCGCGGAGGTGCGCCGCGAGCTCGTGGCCGCGCTGGTGGAGCGCCGGCGCCGGCGGGGTGCGGGCCGGCAGGCCCCCCGGCGGGAGACGGTCGAGAACCTCCGGCGCAAGTGGCTGGAGAACCGGCTCGTGGAGGTGGGGATGGAGTGGGCGAGGGAGCGGGGGTGGAACGACACCTACACCTACACCAAGGCGCTGGGGGAGCAGATCGTCTCCCGCCACCGCGACGAGGTGCCCACCGCGATCGTGCGCCCGGCGATCATCGAGTCGAGCCTCCACGAGCCCTCCCCGGGCTGGCTCGACGGCCTCCGCATGGCAGACCCGCTGATCGTGGCGATCGGCAAGGGGCGCCTCCGATCGCTCCCTCTCGACCCCGACGTGGTGCTGGACCTGGTGCCCGCCGACATGGTCGTCAATGCCATGATGGCGGCCATCCCGAAGCTCGCTCTGGAGCGCGAACCGGCGATCTACCAGGTGGCGACCGGATCGCGAAACCCCGCCACGATGCGCCGCCTCCACGACCTCATCGTCCGCTACTTCCGGGCCAACCCGATGCTCGATCGCGACGGCGATCCGGTCGAGGTGAAGCCGCTCCGCTTCCCCGGGCGTACCCGGTTCCGGATCGAGCACAAGGCGAAGGACCTTCCGCTCCGGATCGCGGAGTCGTTGCTGGAGAGGCTGGAGGAGTGGGGGGGGGCCTCCTCGACGGCCCGCCGGTGGAGGCGCCGGGTCTCCGCCACCCGGGCCGCCCTGCAGAAGCTCTTCTACTACGGAGAGCTGTACGGCCCCTACCTCAACCTCGACTGCCGCTTCCAGGTCGATCGCACCCTGGCGCTGTACCGGTGGCTGAACGACGAGGAGCGGCGGCGCTACGACTTCGACGTCGAACGCCTCAACTGGCGCCACTACTTGCACGTCCACATCGCCGGGGTGAAGAAGTACATCCTGAAGCTGGAGCGGGCCGGCACGCTGGAGATCGACGACGTGGCGCTCGCCGAGGAGACCGGAGCGGAGACGATCGGCGAGCTGTTCGAGCGGAGCGCCGCCCGGTACCCGGAGAAGATCGCGCTTCGCGCCCGCGAGAACGGCCGCGGCGGCACGTGGCGGAGCTACACCTACGGCGAGCTGCGCGAGGCCGCCCGGGAGGCGGGCGAGCGGCTCCGCGGGCTGGGACTGGAGAAGGGCGACCGGGTCGTCCTGGTGAGCGAGAACCGTCCCGAGTGGGGGGTGGCGTATCTGGGGGCCACGCTCAGCGGCCTCGTCGTCGTCCCGCTCGACGCCCAGACGTGGCACCGGGAGGTGTGGGCGACCGCCCGCTTCACCGAGGCGAAAGCGATCCTCGCCTCCCGCGCGGTGTTCGAGGCGTTCACCGAAGAGGAGCTGGACGAGAACGAGTCCGCCGGGGAGCCGATCGCCCTGCTGGAGGTCGATCGACATCTCGCCGGCTTCGGCCTCGACTCCCACCCCCGCTCCACCGATCCGGCGATCGGGACGGCGGGACCCCCGCCCGAGGTCGAGAGCGAGGATGTCGCCTCGATCGTCTTCACCACGGGGACCGCGGTGGACCCCCGGGGCGCGGTCCACACCCACGCCAACTTCCTCGCCAACCTCTTCGGCGTGGGGCGCTACCTCTCGGCCGACGAGGAGGACCGGTTCCTGTCGGTGCTGCCGCTCTACCACACGCTCGAGTTCACCTGCGGCTTCCTGATGCCGCTCCGAGCCGGGGCCACCGTCACCTACGCTCCCTCGCTCAAGCCGAAGGTGCTGCTCGAGACGATGCGGGAGACGGCCACGACGATCATGCTCGGTGTCCCGACCCTCTTCCTGCTGCTGCGCGAGGACATCGAGCGCCGGGTGCTGCGGTCGCGGAAGTCGCCGCTGCGTTCCAGCCTCATGGAGACGAGCAAGCAGATCTCCCGCTCCTGGCAGCGGGCGTTCAACCGCAACATCGGCCGCCAGCTGTTCAGCCGGGTCCACGAGGAGCTGGGCGGATCGATCCGATTCTTCGTCAGCGGCGGCTCGAAGCTCGGCCCCGAGCTCTTCGAGGACTACAAGGCCCTGGGCGTCCCGATCTACGAGGGATACGGCCTCACCGAGACCGCCCCGGTCCTCACGGTGAACCCGCTCTACCGGAGCCGCCGGGGCTCGGCCGGGAAGCCGCTTCCCGGCATCGAGCTCCGCCTCTACCGCACCAACCGCGACGGGGTGGGCGAGATCATCGTCCGCACCCCGTCGCTGATGAAAGGGTACTGGAAGAACCCTCGGGCGACCGAGCGCGCCGTGGTGGACGGATGGTTCCACACCGGGGATCTCGGGTGGGTCGACGCCGACGGCTACCTCTACATCACCGGCCGGATCAAGGACGTCATCGTGACCGGGGCCGGCAAGAACGTGTATCCCATGGACCTGGAGGAGATCTACCGCTCGCTGCCCCCGATCGCGGAGGTGTGCGTGGTGGGGATCAAGAGCGGGCTCACCGAGGACGTCCACGCCGCCGTGGTCCCCGACCCGGAGAACCTCGACGAGCCGGGCGATCGGGAGGGAGTCCGCGAGGCGGTGCAGCGGGCGGTCCGCGAGCTCGCCCGGGAGCTGCCGAGCTACCACCGGCTCCAGAAGATCCACCTGTGGGACGAGCCTCTTCCACGCGACGACGAGGGCCGCCCGGACCGCGAGGCGGTGCGGCGCGAGATCGAGCGGCGCGTCGGGGGGACCCCCCCCTCGTCGGCCCGGGCCCCCGCCGGCGACGAGGAGGCCGACCTGGTGGCGGAGATCGCCCGCCTCTCCGGTACCCCCGCAGAGGAGATCGACGCCGACCGTGACCTGTACGAGGATCTCGGGCTCGACTCGCTGCAGGCGATCGAGCTGCTGCTGTTCCTCGAGCACCGGCTCGGTGTCTCCCTCGACGACGAGACCGCCGAGCGGCTGCGGACCGTGGGCGAGGTCCTCGACGCGGTGCGCGGGCGCTCGGGACGGGACCGCGGGGCCGGAGTCCGCGACGGGACCGATGCCGGGGTGCCGGCGATCCCCTCGGCGCGTCCCTGGGAGGAGCGCTCCTCGCTGGACCGCGCGATGCTGGGATCGTTCGGGGCGTCGATGCGGGCGATCTACGAGCTGTGGTTCGACCTCGAGGTGCGCCATCCCGGGCGCCTCCCCCACGAACCGCCGTACCTGCTCGCCGCCAACCACTCGAGCCACCTCGACACCCCCGCCGTGCTGACCGCGGTCCGGCGCGCCCGGGGCCGCGAGCACGCCCGGACGATCCACGTCCTCGGCGCCCGCGACTACTTCTTCGACACGCCCGCCAAGCGATGGTTCTTCAGCACGTTCCTCAACGTCGTCCCGATCGAGCGCGAGGAGAGCTCGCTCGCCGGCCTCCGGCTGGTGCGCTCGATCGTCGAGGAGGGGGAGTCGGTGCTCATCTTCCCCGAGGGGACCCGCTCGAGAAGCGGCGAGATCCAGCCGTTCAAGCCGGGCCTCGGGCTGATCGCCTGGGAGCTGGCCATGCCCGTCGTGCCGGTGCACGTGGCCGGGACCCACGAGGCGATGCCTCCGGGCCGCTCCGTGCCGCACCGCCATCCGGTGCGGGTGACGTTCGCCGAGCCGATGGCCCCGGAGCGGTGGAGCGAGGAGGCGGAGCGGCGGCCCCGCGACGAGCTGTACCGGCGGATCGCCGACGATGTCCGCGACCGGATCCTCGAGCTCTCCGACGGCCGGCCCGCCGTCGCGTCGCGATCCGCGTGAGCGGCCCCGCGGGGGCGTTCTTCGACGTCGACGGGACGATCGTGGCGAGCGACATCGTGCGCTACGGCGTGGAGATCCGGACCGCGGAGAAGGGACGGCTGGCCCGGTGGCTCTGGCTCGCCGCCTTCCTGCCCCGGGTGCCCCTCTATCTCGTCCTCGACGCGATCGACCGGGCGCGCTTCCAGCGATCCTTCTACCGCCTCTACCGGGGGATGGAGGCCGAGGAGCTCCGGCTCCGCGCCGAGGCCCTGTTCGAGCATTACGTGCGTCCACGGGTCCGGCCCGAGGCCCTCGCCCGGCTGGCGCGCCACGCCGAGCGCGGCCCCCGGGTCGTGCTCGTGACCGGTTCGGTCGAGACGATCGTGCGTCCGCTCGCCGACCACCTGGGCGTGCGCGACGTGATCGCCCCCCGGCTCGCCCGGGCCGACGGGCGGCTCACCGGCGAGCTCGAGGAGGCGCCGCTCGCCGGCGAGCGCAAGGCCGCCGCCGTGGCCGGCTTCGCGAAGCGGCACGGCCTCGATCCGGTTCGCTGCCACGCCTACGGGGACAGCCGGGACGACGTCCCGATGCTCGAGCGGGTGGGCCGCGCGTCGGTGGTGAACCCCGACCGCCGCCTGCGCGCCCTCGCCGCCGAGCGCGGATGGGAGATCCTCGAGTGGCCCGAGCCGGAGGGGGCGTGATGCGCGCGATCCAGTACGTCCGGAGCGTGCCCCGCTATCTCGCCGCCCGCGGGCTGGGATCCGCCTGGTCCGGCGTCTACACCTCTCGGCTCTCCCCCGCCCGCCTGGTGGAGATCGAGCCGCCCGAGCTGCCGGGCCCCGCCTGGGCGCGGCTGCGGCCGCTGCTCTCGGGCGTGTGCGGATCGGACCTGTCGACCATCACGGCGAAAGGGAGTCCCTACTTCGCGCCCCTGACGTCCACGCCGTTCGTCTTCGGCCACGAGGTCGTCGCCGAGGTGGTCGAGACGGGCTCGCGGGTGGAAGCGGTGGACGTCGGCGACCGGGTGGTGGTGTCGCCGCCGCTCCACTGCGCGGTCCGCGGGATCCAGCGGCGCTGCGCCCCGTGCCGGGCGGGGGAGACCGGACACTGCCGCAACGTGGAGCGGGGGGAGATCGCCCCCGGCATCCAGACCGGCTACTGCCGCGACACCGGAGGGGGGTGGAGCGAGTCGCTGGTGGCCCACGAGCTCCAGCTCCACCCGGTTCCGGAGGGGATGGGGGACGAGGTCGCGGTGCTGATCGAGCCGCTCTCGTGCTGCCTTCACGCGGTGGAGCGGGCGGCGCCCGGCGAGGGGGACACCACCCTGGTGATCGGGTGCGGCACGATCGGCCTCCTCACGATCGCCGCCCTCCGGGCGGCCCGCCCCGGGTGCCGGATCGTCGCGGTGGCGAAGTACCCGCACCAGCGGGATCTGGCGGCCGGGCTCGGAGCCGACGAGGTGGCCGCGCCCCTCGAGGGGCTGCGCCCCCGCCTGGCGGAGCTTCTCGGCGCCTCGCTCCGCTCGCCCGAGATCGGGCCGCCGACCGCCATCGGAGGCGCCGACGTCGCCTTCGACTGCGTGGCGACGGGCGCCACCCTGGACGACGCCATGCGCTTTACCCGGGCCCGGGGCTCCGTTATCGTCGTGGGCATGCCGGGAGTGCCCCAGGGGATCGACTGGACCGCCATGTGGCACAAGGAGCTCGACGTGCGCGGGAGCTACACCGCGCCCGAGCCCACCTTCGAACGCGCGGTGGAGCTCGCCGGGGAGATCGCCGGCCGGCTCCGACCGCTCGTCTCCGCCGCCTATCCCCTGACCGCCTGGAAGGACGCGATCGAGCACGCCCTCGACGCCGGCTCCCGCGGGTCGGTCAAGATCGCCTTCCGGCCGTGAGGCATCTCACCTACAGCGGGAACGACCTCGTCGCCGCCGAGCTCCCCGACGGCGCGACCGTCTTTTACGCCCCGCCCCCGATCCCGGGCATCCCGATCGGCGACGTCCCCGACGCGCTCGAGCGGGCGGTGGAGGAGCCGCTCGGCATGGAGCCCCTCTCCGAGCTCGTCGGGCCGGGCTCGAAGGTGCTGATCGCCTTCGACGACAACTGCCAGCCGTTCCCCAAGATGGCGAAGCCCGACATCCGGCAGGGAATGATCGAGCGGCTGGTCGAACTGCTCGAGCGCTACGGGGTGGACCGCGAGGACGTCGAGCTGCGGTGCGCGGTGGCGCTCCACCGCAAGATGGAGCCCCGGGAGCTCGAGTACATGCTGGGGAAGCGGATCATGGACGAGTTCTGGCCCGAGCGGCTCGCGAACTTCGACGCCGAGGATCCCGGCGACGTCGTCCGTCTCGGCGAGACCGACCGCGGCGAGGCGGTCGAGACCTCGCGGGCGGTGGTGGAGAGCGACCTGGTGATCTACGTCGACACGATCCAGATCCCTCTCAACGGCGGCCACAAGTCGGTCGCGGTCGGGTTCGGCACCTACGACTCGATCGCGCCCCATCACAATCCCGAGATGACCGAGCACGTGCCCCACGTCATGCAGCCCGAGGGCTCCCGGATGCACGGCTCGATCGAGCGGATCAGCCGGGAGCTGATGAAGCATTGCCGGATCATGGTGATCGAGGCCGCGATGAACGGCGCCATCTACCCCCCGCACCTCGCCTGGCTGGGGAAGCCTCCCCACGCGCTCAACCCGGCCGAGCGGGCGATCCGGCGGACCGCCCCGGCGGCCCTGAAGGCGCTGCCCGAGCCGGCTCGGGCGAAGATCTTCCACTCCATCCGCTCCCCCTACGAGCCGCTGGCGATCCACGCCGGTGCGATCGACGACGTGCACCCGAGGACGATCGAGGCGATCCGCCCCCAGCTCGAGGTCGCCGCCCCCCGCAAGTACGATACGCTCGTCTTCGGGCTGCCCGACCTCTCCCCCTACGCGATCGGCTGCCGGATCAACCCGGTGCTGGTGGTGAGCGACGTGCTGGGCTACGTCTTCAACTGGTTCTGGAACGAACCGTTCCTGAAGGAGGGCGGCGTGGTGATCATCCTGAATCCCGCCTACGAGATCTTCCACGACCGTTACCACGCCGCCTACGAGCGGTTCTGGGACGAGGTCCTCCCCGCCACCACCGACCCGTTCGAGATGAAGGAGGAGTTCCAGGAGGACTTCGCCCGGGACCCCGGGCTGATCGACGCCTACCGCTTCCGCCACGCCCACCACGGGTTCCACCCGTTCACCGTGTGGTACTGGGCCACCTACCCGCTCCGCTACCTCTCCGACACCATCCTGGTGGGGCCCGAGGACGACCGGGTGGCGAAGCGGCTCGGCGTCTCCTGGGCCCCCTCGCTCGACCACGCCCTCGGGATGGCGCGCGAGAAGTCGGGCGGCGACGACGTGGTGGCGCTCACGATCCCGCCGTTCATGTACCTGTCGGTGGACGGCGTCTGACCCGTACGGCGTCGGCTCAGCCGCCGCGGCTCGCGCTGATCTCCAGGTCCTCGAACATCACGTGCCAGAACGGGAGCTCCTCGCCGTTCGGAAGCGTGAAGCCGGTGGGCAGGTCCTCGTGGTGGAAGCGGCCCGCCTCCCTGTCCGGCATCATCGGGGGGACCATCAGGTGGAAGTGCTTCTGGGTCGGATCCACCCCGGAGTCGTGAACCAGGGTGTACCCCTCGCCCCGCACGTACTCGGTCACCATTCCGTGGACGAGGCGGGGCGCCGCGACGACCTCGCCGTTCTTCATCACCTGGCCCATGCCCCAGAAGGCGACGTAGGCGAACTCGGTCGGCATGAGCGCGGTGCCGATCCGGGAGAAGCCGTGAAGGACGTGGTTCGTCACCACCCCGCCGAAGGTCGGATACTCGACCCCCCGGGCGGCCAGCTGCTCGCAGCAGCGCACCGTGTAGGTGTTCTCCTCGCCGTCGCTCCACGACGCCTCGAACCGCACCCGGTCGTTCGTCGAGGAGGCGTCGGTGGCGGTGGCGTCGGTGGCGGTGAGCCGCAGTCGGACGGCCGTCATCCCCATCGACTCGTCGCCGAAGGGGGTGGGGTTCTTCATCTGCCCGAACTTCCCGTCGGTCACCTCGCGGGCTCCGGGCGGAACGCCGTTGATCCCGGGGGTGCCGCCCCAGGCCCGCGGCAGATCGGGGACGCCGAAGACGTCATCGTCCAGGCTCCGCTTCGCGGGAAGGGCCACGAAGACGCCGCCGCCCTCCTGGCTCACCTCGACCGTCACCGGCCCGCCGAGCAGGGGCTGGGGCGCGGTATCGTGGGCCTCGAGCCAGCCCCGGCCGGGCGCCAGTTTCACGAGCTTCTCGACGTCGGGTTTCGCGCCCTCCTCGCCCACCGTGTCGGCGGCCGGCTCCGCGGTGTCCGCGGCGCCGGGCTCGCCCTCCTGCGCCGGCTGACAGGCGAGCGCGAGCGCCGCGAGAAGAGCGAGAGCCGTTGGCGTCTTCGACAGGCTCATGTCGAACAACCCCCCGTGATGGATGCGTGGGAATGGATGGCGATTCGAGCGCGTAGCGACCCCTCGCTTCCGAAAGACGGAGCGGGCGCCGGATCTATTCCGTCTCCCGACCCGGACGGGGGGGATGTCGGCGCGATTCCCCGTCGGACGGATGACCCGATCCCGCCATCGCGGGTATCCTCCTCCCGTGGCCGCTCCCCCGCTCTCCGTGCTGCTGCCGGTGCGCGACGCCGCCGACCACCTGCCCACGGCGATCGCCTCGCTGGAGCGCCAGTCGCACGCCGACTTCGAGGTGCTCGCGGTCGACGACGGCTCGACCGACGAAAGCCCGGCGATCCTCGCCGCCTGGGCCCGCCGCGATCCCCGGGTTCGGGTCCTGACCCGGCCCGCCATGGGGATCGTGGCCGCGCTCGAGCGGGCCCGGGGCGAAACGCGGGGTCGCTATCTGGCCCGGATGGACGCCGACGACGTGGCGCGGCCCCGCCGATTCGAGCTCCAGCTCGCCGCTCTCGAGAGGGATCCGGCCCTGGCCGCGGTGGGCGCCCGGATCCGGTACTTCCCGCGGGAGGGGCTGGGAGAGGGCGCGCTCCGCTACGAGCGGTGGATCAATGCGCTGGTCGAGCCCGACGAGATCGAGCGGGACCTGTTCGTGGAGTGCCCGCTTCCGCATCCGACTTTCGCCCTCCGCGCCGCCGCGGTCGCGGCCGTCGGCGGGTACCGGGACCCCGGCTGGCCGGAGGACTACGACCTGCTGCTCCGGCTGTGGGAGGCGGGACGGCGCCTGGGCAAGGTCCCCGCGGTGCTGCTCGACTGGCGCGAGCGGGCCGATCGGCTCAGCCGCGTGGCCGGCGCCTACTCCCCGGAGGCCTTTCGCCGCTGCAAGGTCCACTTCCTCCGCCGGACCCTCCTGGCCGGCCGTCCCGTGATGGTGTGGGGCGCCGGGCCTACCGGGAAGCGGTTCGCGCGCGCGCTCCAGGCGGAGGGGGTGGAGGTGGTCGCCTTCGTCGAGCTCGACCCGCGCAAGATCGGCAAGACGATCCACGGCGCGGAGGTCGTCGGGCCCGACGGGATCGACCGGTTCCGGGGATCGTTCTGCGTGGCCGCGGTCGGCCAGGCCGGCGCGAGGGAGGAGATCCGCGTGGCGCTTCGGGCCGCCGGCTGGCGGGAGATGGACGAGTTCGTGGCGGTGGCGTGAACCGGGGCTTCCCCCGAGCCGCTCAATCCGCCCGAAGCAGCGGGGTCCGCTTCAGGATCTCCGAGGCCACGATCACGCTGGAGGCGACGGCGGTGGCCATCAGCCAGTCGCCTCCCGAGAGCGCCACGGTGTCGAAGCCCCGCTGCAGCGGCGGCCAGTACACCACCACCGCCTGCAGGGCCACGCTGAGCGCGACCGCGCCGAGCAGCCATCGGTTCTCCAGCGTGTGCCGCCGGAAGATCGTCTCGGTCGGGCTCAGGCAGTTGAACACGTCGAACATCTCGAACAGAACCAGGGTGGTGAAGGCGAGCGTCCGAGCCCGCTTCACCGGATCCCCGCTCCCCTCCCCGGCCACGGCGAACTCGAACAGCCCGCCGGGGAGGGCGGCGTCCAGGACCGTCAGGGTCCCCACCATGATCACGACCCCGAAGGAGCCGATCATGATCCACATCGGGCGGTTGATGATCGGCTCGGAAGGGTCGCGCGGCGGCCGCTCCATGATGTCGGGATCGCCGGGGTCCACTCCCAGGGCGAGCGCCGGGGGGCCGTCGGTGATCAGGTTGACCCACAGGATCTGGACCGCCAGGAGCGGCAGGAAGAAGCCCTCCTCCCCACCCGCCAGGCCGAGGATCCCCGCTCCGAGCACCGCCCCGAAGATCGTGAGCACCTCCCCGGCGTTCGCGGTCAGCAGGTACCGCACGAACTTCCGGATGTTGTCGAAGATCTTCCGGCCCTCCTCCACCGCGCCCACGATGGTCGAGTAGTCGTCGTCGGCCAGCACCATCTCGCTCGCCTCGCGGGCCACGTCCGTGCCCGTGATCCCCATCGCGATCCCGATGTCCGCCTCCTGGAGGGCCGGCGCGTCGTTCACCCCGTCCCCGGTCATCGCCACCACCTCGTCGCGCGCCTCCAGCGCCTTCACGATCCGGAGCTTGTGCTCCGGCCGGACCCGGCCGTACACGTCGACCTCTTCCACCCTCGACGCGAGCTCCTCGTCGGAGAGGGCCTCCAGGGCCTCGCCCGCCAGCGCCTCGTCGTCCTCCCCCGCGATCCCGACCTCCACCGCCACCGCATGGCCGGTCAGGACGTGGTCGCCGGTTACGAGGATCGTGCGGATCCCGGCGCCCCGAGCCCGCTCCACCGACGCGCCCACCCCGGAGCGTGGCGGATCGATCATCCCGATCAGGCCCTCCCACACGAGCTCGCTCTCCACCTCGTCTGGGTCGGGCTCCTTCCCCGTGCCGATCCCTTCCGGGAGCGGCCGCGAGGCGACCGCGAGCGTCCTCAACGCGTCCGCCGCGAACTCCTCGTACCGCCCGAGGATCGCCTCTCGATCCTCCTCGGAGAGGTCCCGCGCCCCCCCGTCCTCCCGGATCCTCGCGCACAGGTCCAGCACGAGCTCTGGAGCACCCTTCACCGCCGCGGTCCGCTCGCCGTCGAGCTCGTGGATCGTGGTCATCCGCTTCCGCTCGGAGGAGAACGGGATCTCGCCCTGGCGGGGACGCTCCTCGCGGAGGTCCTTCTCGTGGATTCCGGCCTTGCGGGCGGCCACGACGAGGGCGGCTTCGGTGGGATCGCCCTCGATCCTCCACCCCTCCTCCTCGAGGAGCCGGGCGTCGTTGGCGAGCACCGCGAGGGCGAGGAGGCGCTCGAGGCCATCCACCTCCCCCGGATCGACCGCCTCACCCGCCTCGTCGACGAACCCCCCCTCGGGCTCGAAGCCGTCGCCCCGCACCTCGAGGACCGGCCCCGTCCCGAGGAGGATCCGCCGGACGGTCATCTCGTTCTGGGTCAGCGTGCCGGTCTTGTCGCTGGCGATCACCGTGGCGCTCCCGAGCGCCTCGACCGCCGGAAGCCGGCGGACGATCGCGTCCCGTTCGGCCAGCCTCCTCACGCCGATGGCGAGCACCGCGGTGACGACCGCCGGAAGCCCCTCCGGGACCGCGGCGACCGCCAGCGCCACGCCGAAGAGGAACATCTCGAGGAGGACCTCGCCGCCGAGGGAGCCCTCGCGGACGAGCCCGGCGACGGCCACCACGACCGAGAGCCCCAGGACGAGGAGCCCCAGCTGCTTGCCGACCTTCGCGAGGTCCCGCTGGAGCGGCGTCTCCCTCTCCTCGGTCTCGCGCAGCATCTCGGCGATCCCGCCCATCTCGGTGTCCATGCCGGTCGCCACCACCACCCCCGCGCCGTGACCGTAGGTGACGGCGGTGCCCATGAACGCCATGTCGGTGCGGTCGGCCGGCTCGGCCTCCTCGTCCTCGAGCGCCTCCGAGCGCTTCGAGATGGGAACCGACTCCCCGGTCAGGGCCGACTCGTCGATCTTGAGGTTGGCCACCTCCACGAGCCGGAGGTCGGCGGGAACCCGGTCGCCCGACTCCAGGAGGACGACATCGCCGGGCACGATCTCGCGGGCGGGAACGGTGGTCTCCTCCCCCCCCCGGCGAACCCGGGCCTCGGGCGCGGCCATCTCCTCCAGCGCCTCCAGCGCCCGCTCGGCCCGGTGCTCCTGCACGAAGCCGAGGACGGCGTTGAGAACGACGATGGCGAGGATCACGATCGCGTCGTAGGGGAGCGGCTCCTCGCTCTCGCCGAACCACCACACCGCCAGCGAGACGATCGTGGCCGCGATCAGGACGAGTACGAGGGGCTCGGTGAACTGCTGCCACAGGATCCGCCAGGGACCCGGTCCCCCGTCCCGGGCGAGCTCGTTGGGGCCGTGGCGATCGAGCCGCCGGGAGGCCTCCTCGGGATCGAGGCCGTCGTCGGGATCCGTCTCGAGGCGCTCGCTCGCCTCGTCGGGGGAGAGGGTGTGCCAGGCCGCTTCGGGCATGGGGGGAAGGTTCACCGGTGGGGGGCAAAAAGAAACGAGGCCCGGAAGCGTAGCTCGCGGGGGATCACTCCGCTGCTTCCGGGCCCGGTGCTCTGTCTGGATTCCGCGCGGCTAGACGCGCCTAGCGGTCAGGCACCTCACGGATCCGTCGTCTGGTTGAAATGATGGACCACCTCCTTTCTCGTGTACCGGGACGATAACGAGCCCCGGCGTCGGATACAAGAGGGGCCGGACGCGGGGGATCAGATGCGTCGGGCGTACTCCTCGACGTCGAGAACCCACACCCGCTCGCCGCAGAAGCGGGTGCCCTCCGGGCACACGGGCTTCCGCTCGGCGCGGTGACGGATCGTGCAGGGGGGGAGCAGGTGGCGGCCGATCGCGGGGTTCACCTCCCGCACCGCGCTCGCCTCGTCCACCGACGCCTGCCAGATCTCCTCCTGGGCGTTGTAGCACAGCCGCATCTGGTGCTTGTGCCACAGATTCAGCAGGTCGGCCGACTCGGTGAACCGGATCGCGACCGCGTTGGGGAGCAGATACTCGGCGTATTCCGCCGGGACGCCGGCGGCTTTCAGGGCGGCCACGTCCTCCCAGGTGCGCTCCATCGAGGCCCGGTAGAACCGCTCGATCTCCGGGGTCTCCCGCACCAGCCTCGGCACCACGTAGTCGGGATCGCCGGTGACGTGCGCGGTGAGCGCCGGCCGGGAGCCGGGCGTCATCCGGTGGCGCTGGTCCTGGGAGTCGGCGGTGTGGGAGAGCTTCTTCTTGAACGTGTAGTGCGGGTGGACGAGGGCGCGGGTCAGCTTGTCGTGGGTGGTGAGGTTGAGCGCCTCGCCGAGGATCGGGTTGGCGGCGGGATCGAGCGCGAGCGAGATCGCCTCCCCGTCGGCGATCGCCGCCTTCGGCTCGCCGAGCACCTCCCGCACCGCGTCGGCCAGGATCTCCTCGTTCCTCGCGCCCCAGTCGGCCAGAACCGAGACCTTCCCGTCGAGTCGGGCGTCGAACTCCTCCCGGAATGTGCGGACCCGCTCCGGGCGGGCGTCTCCGTTCCGTCCCCGGAGGTGGCGCCACTCGACCGTCTCCTCGAGCGGCATCGGGTCCTCGAGGACGGTGGCGTAGTCGGGATCGTGCTCGAGCAGGGCCTCCACCATCTTCCCGACGACGATCCGGGTCTCGGTGGGCACGTCGAGCTGCTCGCAGGAGCGGGCGTAGCGGAGCAGCGTGATGCCGCTCACGGTGTGGTAGAGGTACGCGAAGGTGGCGACCGGCAGCAGGTAGCGGGCCACCTCCATGGCCCGCTTCTTCACGTCGCGGGCGTACTCGTCCGCCTTCGCCCGCCGGCCCGGGAACCGCTCGAAGAACGCCTCCTCGGTGACCGGGATCAGCAGCTCGATCAGCTCCCGGTACTCCGCCATCTGCCGCTCCACCGCCGAGCGGTAGGTCTCCCGCGCGTCACCCTGCAGCGGCGGAACCGCCACGTTGCCCGGCTTCACCTCCACGTAGCGCTGGCTCACCTGCTCGCTGTTGTAGAAGGGGTGGCTGTGGAGGAAGCTCCAGATGAAGTGGCGGCTGACGTTCGCCAGCGCGAACTGGAACTGGGCGTGCTGCAGGGTGGTGTGGTGGCCCGCCCGGTAGAGGCTCTTCGCCAGCTTCGTCCACCGATCGTTCAGCTCCACGTCGTCGACGATCCCCTTCGAGCTGTAGCAGGTGCGCGCCGTGGCGAGGAAGTTCGCGAACGGCTCCTCGAACGCCTTGTGGAGCCGCACCTCGGGGGCCGGCGAGAGGAACGTGGCGGATTGTCGGCCGGAAGCGGCGGCGGTCGTCACGTGGGGACTTTATCCGAAGGAGATCGATTGCGTGCGGCGCGTCGACCGCAACTTGGCGAAGCGGGGTGCGGTTGTCAAACCCCCGACGGGGTCGAGGCGCCCTCCTCCCCCGGGGCCGCGGAGCCGAGCCCGAGGACCGACGCCGTGGCCGCCGCGGCGCGATCCGCCACGCCGCCCGGGCCGAGCGCCTCGGCGACCTCGCCGAGCCCCTTCCGCACTTCCTCCCGGGCGCCCCGATCCACCAGCCAGGTGGAGACCGGCCCGGCCAGCGCCTCCGGCGTCGCGGCCCGCTGGAGGAGCTCGGGCACGACCCGCCTGCCGGCGATCAGGTTGGGGAGCGCCACGTGCTCCACGTCGACGAGAGCGCGGGCGATCCACCAGCTGAGGGTCGCCATCCGGTAGCCGACGACGTGGGGGACGCCGAGAAGCGCCAGCTCCAGGGAGGCGGTGCCGGAGGTCGCGATGGCGGCGGCGCAATGGCCGAGCGCCTCGTAGCGCCGCTCGGCCACGAATCGGACCGCGGGGCCCCCCGAGAGCGACTCCACCACCGCCGGGGGCTCCGCGCCCGGGGCGATCGGGGCCAGGAAGCGGACCTCGGGGCGGGCTCCCCGGACCCGCCTCGCCGCCTCCGAGAGCAGCGGCCCCATCCGCTCGAGCTCGTCGCTGCGGCTGCCGGGCAACAGCGCCACCCAGGGCGCCTCCTCCGGCAGGTCGAGCCAGCCGGCCATCTCCGGGCGGGGCGGCGGGTCGGAGGGGATCCGGTCGACGGCGGGGTTGCCCACGTACACCACGTCGAGGTCGGCCCCGGCGTACACCTCGGGCTCGAAGGGGAGGGTGACGAGGAGGCGGCGGACGTTCTTCTCCAGCGTCCGGATCCGTCCCTCCCGCCACGCCCACACCGTGGGGCCCACGTACTGGACGACGGGGATCCCGCTGCCTCGCAGCCGGCGGGCGAGCCGGAGGTTGAAGTCGGGCGAGTCGACGAGAACCGCCCCGTCCGGGCGGCGCTCCCTCGCCTCCGACGCGAGTCGACGCAGCGCCCCCAAAACGGTGGGAAGGCTGGAGACGACCTCCACCAGGCCCATGACCGAGAGGTCCGAGGTCGCCACGACCCGCTCGGCGCCGGCCTCCTCCAGCTGCGGCCCCGTCGCGCCGAAGGCCCTCGTGCCGGGCGCGCGATCCCGGAGGGCGCGGAGGAACTCGGCGGCGAGGGCGTCGCCGGAGGGCTCGCCGGCGACGATCAGGATCTGGCCCATCCGCGCTCAGCCGCGGCGGGGGGAGACCCCCGGGGCGCGGCGGTACCGCTCGTCGATCGCCTTCCAGTTCAGGTTGTTCAGGAACGCCTCGACGTAGGCCGCGCGGTTGGGCCCCTGGTCGTAGTAGTACGCGTGCTCCCACACGTCGACGGGGATCAGCGGCACCGCCCCCCAAACCGCGCCGTCGTCGTGGCCGTCCACGAGGTAGACGTGAAGCCGGCGGTCGGAGGGGTCCCAGCAGGTGATGGCCCAACCCCGGGCCACCGAAGCGACCGACCGGAACTCCCGCTCCCACGTCTCGAAGTCGCCGAAGTCCTCCTCGATCTTCCGCACCACCTCGAGCTCGGGATCCACCTCGCCGTCGCCACCCAGGATCGCCCAGTACGCCTCGTGCAGGATCTGTCCGCTCGCGTTGTGGCTCTCGTTCCGCTTCACCTCGCGAACGTCGGTGAAATCGTCCTTCTCGCGCATCTCGGCGAGCCGCTTCTCCACGCCGTTCCGCCCCTTCACGTACCCCGCGTAGTGGGTGTCGTGGTGCCACTCGTTCACCTGACGGCCGATGCCGTCGAGCGCGTCGGGATCGAACGGGAGCGGTTCGGGGGCGTGTTCGTGGGCCATGGGGGAATCGAGTATACCGTCGACGAACCTTTTTCGCCGGGCCGGTGGTATTCTCAGGGACTTTCCACGACTCACGCGAAGGAGCCCGTGAGCCCGACGGACCGACCCGAGTCCATCCCCGGCCGAGTCGTGCGGTACCGGACCCTGTTCCGGCTGGGGATCCTCGCCGCCCTGGCGGTGCACGCCGCCCTGCTCGCCTTCCTGGTGATCCCGACCGACGGGAGGCGGATCGCCGCCGGCCGGGTTTCGGTGGTCCCGATCGCCCCCGTCCCCGACCGTCCCCCGCGGCGAAGGGTGATGGAGCCTCCCTCGACCAGCGGGGAGTCCGGCGCGGAGGGGCCCGCCTCCGAGCGCACCGAGCCGCGGCCCGCGACGCGCGACCGGCCGTCGATCCCGATCCCGGTGCCCTCGGCCGACGCGCCGCCGGAGGGGACGATCCCCGAGACGGCCCTGCGGGCCTTCGAGGCCGCGCCGATGCCCCTCGAGGCGGGCCCCGCCGGGATCCGCCGCCGCACCCCGGACCCCGGCTCCCCGGCCCTGGCGCGCGCCCGGGCCGAATCGCTCGCCAACGCGCGGCTGGCGGATCTGCCGAACACGGAGCGGCGGGATCGCGGCACGGTGAGCCTGGCCGACGGAGGCGGCGTGAGGATCGGGATCCCGTGGCAGGGCTTTCTCCCCGAGGATCGTCGGGACGAGACGTGGCGGGAGGAGCGGTGCTCGGGCGAGGAGGAGGGAGAGGCCGACAAACCGGGGGAGGCCGAGGCGCGCCGGGCCCAGTGCGAGTAGGGCCTAGACGTAGCCTCTCAGGCGGGTCGCCTCCGCCACCCGGCTGATCCCGAGCATGTACGCGGCCGTCCGCAGGGAGATCCGCTCCTGATCGCTGGCGATCCGAATCTCCCGCCACCCCTCGGTGATGAAGCGCTTCAGCTCCTCGTTCACGCGGTCGAGGGTCCACTTGAACTCCTGGATGTTCTGCACCCACTCGAAGTAGCTGACGATCACCCCGCCGGCGTTCACGAGCAGGTCCGGCAGGACGAGGATCTCCCGCCGGTTCAGCACCTCGTCGCCGCCGGGCGTCACCGGGTGGTTCGCCGCCTCCACCACCACCGCCGCCTGGATCCGCTCGGCGACGCCGGCGTCGATCACGCCGCCGATCGCGGCCGGGATCAGCACGTCGCACTCGCCGGTGAGGAGCTCGTCCTGGGTCACCGGATCGGCGTCGGGAAAGTCCACGACGCTGCCCGTGTCCTCCACGTACTTCATCACCCGCTGGACGTCCAGGCCGCGGTCGTTGCGGATCCCGCCCTCGATGTCGGACACCGCCACGATCCGGCACCCCGCCTTCGAGAGGATCCGGGCCGCCCAGCTGCCCACGTTGCCGAAGCCCTGGATGGCGACCCGCGCGCCGTCCAGCGGAAAGTCGAAGTCGGCCGCGGCCGCCTCCAGCACGTACACCACCCCCTGGGCGGTGGCGGCCTCCCGGCCCGGAGACCCGCCCAGCGCGAGGGGCTTGCCTGTCACGATCCCGGGGGTGTAGCCGTGCTTCTGGCCGTAGGCGTCCATGATCCACGCCATGATCTGGGCGTTGGTGTTCATGTCGGGCGCGGGGATGTCGCGGTTGATGCCGAGGATGTGGGAGATGTGGCGGGTGTAGCGCTTCGTCATGTCCTCGAGCTCACGATCGCTCATCCCGCGGGGGTCGACCTGAATCCCCCCCTTGGCGCCGCCGTAGGGGATGTCGACGATCGCCGTCTTCCACGTCATCAGCGAGGCGAGCGCCCGGATCTCGTCGAGATCGGCCTCCGGATGGTACCGGATTCCCCCCTTGTACGGCCCGCGGGCGCCGTTGTGCTGGACGCGGTAGCCGATGAACACCTTCAGGGTGCCGTCGTCCATCCGCACCGGCACCTCCACCCGGAGCTCCCGGTACGGGGTCTTCATGAGGAGCCGGAAATCCTCGGAGACGCCGGCGGCGTCGGCGCCCAGGTCGAAGTAGTGGTTGACCGCGGCGAACGGGTTCGCCTCGATATCGGTGGGCGTCGCCGACTCGTCCGCGGAGACGAGGGTCGTGGAATCGGCCATCGCGGCGGCAGTATACCATGGCCCGGGAAGCGAGGCTATCGTCTGTCTTACGGTGGCCGGCGCGAAAGCGGCGTAAGATCCAATCCGTAGAGGAGCGCCGAGACCGAGGACCGACCCCCGACGGAAGGGATCGCGATGCCGCTGGACCCGCACGCCGAAGCCAGCCCGGTGGAGTGGCACGAATGGGGCCCCGACGCGTTCGAGAAGGCGCGCCGGGAGGAGAAGCCGATCCTGCTCCGGATCTCCGCCGTCTGGTGCCACTGGTGCCACGTCATGGACGAGAAGACGGACGCCGACCCCGAGGTGGCCCGCCGGATGAACGAATGGTTCGTGCCGGTGCGGGTGGACAACGACGAGCGACCCGACATCAACGACCGCTACAACCTCGGGGGGTGGCCCACGACCGCGTTCCTCACCCCCGACGGGGAGCTCATCACCGGCGGGACCTACTTTCCCGCGGCCCGGTTCCGTGAGGTGCTCGAGCGGATCCACGAGGGGTGGACCGAGCACCGGGAAGAGGTCGACTCCGAGGTGGAGCGGATCAAGCGGCGGCGCGAGGAGGCCCGGGAGAAGGCCGCAGAGCCCGGGGAGCTCGACGGGTCGGGCATCTCCCGGCTGATCGACACCGTGCTGGACGCCTTCGACTGGCGGCACGGAGGGTTCGGCACCCAGCCGAAGTTCCCCCAGCCGGAGGCGATCCGGCTGCTTCTCCACGCCCACGCCGGCACCGGCGCCGACGCCCCCCGCGAGGCGGCCGAGAAGACCTTGATCCAGATGCGGACCGCGGGCCAGCCCGAAGGGCGCAACTACGGTCTCTACGATCACGCCGGCGGGGGCTTCTTCCGCTATTCCACCACCCGGAACTGGCTCGAGCCCCACTTCGAGAAGATGTGCGAGGACAACGCCCGCCTCGCGATGGCGTACCTCGACGCGACCCGCGTGCTCGAGGACGAGCTGTACGAGGGGACGGTCCGGGGGATCTTCGACTACGTGCTCCGGATCCTCTCCGATCCCGACGGCGGAGCGTACGGCAGCCAGGACGCCGACGGGGAGGAGGCGTACTACGGCAAGAGCCTCGCCGAGCGCGCGGACATGCCCGAGCCCTACGTGGATCGTCGCTTCTACACCGACTGGAACGGGATGATGGCGACCGCCGCGTTCGAGGCGGCGGCGGTGCTCCGGTGGCCGGAGCTGAAGGATTGGGCCCGCCGCACGGTGGACCGGCTGGACGGGCGGCTCGCCACGGAGAAGGGCGCCATGCGCCACGTGCTGCGGCCCCTCGCCGAGGGCGCCGAGGTCGACCCCGACGCGCCCCTCCTGCTGGGGGATCAGGCGTGGTGGCTGCGGGCCCTGCTGGCCGCCTATCAGGCGACCGGGGATCCCGCCTACCGCGGTCGGGCGGGCTCGCTCGCCCGGACGATCGAGGAGCGGTTCCACGACTCCGGGGCCGGCGCGTGCCGCGACCGCGCCGACGCCGGAGAGGGCTTCCTCGCCGAGCCCCGCCACCCCCTCGCGGAGAACGCGTCGTGCGCCGAGGCGCTCGCCGAATGGGCCGCGCTCGGCGGAGGGGAGCGGTGGCGGGAGCGCGCCGCCGGCATCCTCGCCGCAACCCGCGGCGACGCCGAGCGCCACGGCCACCTCGGAGCCGCCTGGGCGCTCGCCGCCGCCCGGGTGCTCTCCGAGCCGGTCCGGGTCCATCTCGTGGGCAGGGAGGACGATGGCGGGCTGCGGGAGCTGTGGCGGGCCGCCTGGGAGGTGTACGCGCCGGCCCGGACGACCGAGATCCTCGATCGCTCCCTCGACGGCGCCCGCCTGGAGGCGCTCGGCTATCCGGCGGAGGGGAAGCCGCGCGCCTACGTGTGCGTCGGCGAGCGGTGCCTCGAGCCGATCGCGGAGGCCGACGTCCTCCGGGGACGGCTCGCCGAGCTCGCCGAGCCGGAGACCTAGCAGTCCGACGGCGATCGCGGCGGGTCGGCCTCGCTCACCGCGTCGCGAACAGCAGCGGCCCGGATCGGGTCACGTTGCCGAGCCGGTCGGTGATCTCCGCCCGGATCTCGTGAACGCCCGGTGGAAGAGGGACGGGCGGGGGAAGGGGGAGCACGGTCCGCCTCTCGCCGGGCGCCGCCCAGGCGGCGAGGCGGTAGCGGGTTCCCCGGGAGGTCTCGAGGTGGAGGGCGAGGCTTCTCCGATCGAGCCCGAAACCCGATCGATCCCGGTAGCGCACCGTCAGCGATCCCCCGCTCCGCTCCATCGCGATGGCGGGGGCGGGATGGGACCGCCGCACCGCGTCGGTGAGGGGGGTCACGATCACGCGGGCGGATCCGCGCGGCTCGTGCGCGGAACGGACGTTGAGGCCGAAGACGAGGCGCCCGGGGCCCGGAGCCGTCCACACGGTCGGCTCCCGGGGCCAGGCGAACGGCGCGCTTCCCGCGAATCGGGCCACGACGGCGCCGGGCGGAGCGTCCGGGACCGGGCGGCCGCCCGCGCCGGGATTCGTCACCCGGACGGCGCCTTCCACCCGGACGATCAACCGCTCGCCCGCGTCCAGTGATCGAGGATAGGGGGTGGGGGTGACGACCGGACGGCGCACCCGAACCGTGTCGGCCGAAGCGCCCGGTGGCGGCGGCGCCTGCGCCCACGCCGCCGAAGCGGGCACCAGCGAGAGGACGACCGCAGCCGCGGCCGTCGCGGGGGCGCGGATCACCCCCGCCGCCAGGCCGGCCGGCTCAGACGCCGACCGCCTCCAGCGCCTGGACCGAGGCGCGGTGTCGGAGTCGGGTGAGCGCCTTCTCCTTGATCTGGCGCACCCGCTCCCGGGTGATCCCCAGCACCGTCCCGATCTCCTCGAGGGTCATCGACTCGCTCCCGTCGAGGCCGTAGTAGAGCCGCAGGATCTTCCCCTCGCGCGCGTCCAGGGTGTCGTCGACCGCGCGCTCGATCACCCGCTTCAACGAGCTCTCGAAGGCGTCGTCGTCGGGGGTGGAGCTCTCCTCGTCGGGCAGGTAGTCGAGCAGCTTGTTGTCCTCGCCCGGGGTGAGCGGCGCCTCCAGAGAGAGCGCCGTCTGGCTGATCGAGAGGGTCTTGCGGACCTCGTCGATCGAGATGTCCATCCCCTCGGCGATTTCCTCGGCGGAGGGCTCCCGGCCCAGCTCCTGGAACAGGGCGCTCGAGCGGCGGCCGATCCGGTGCAGCGTCCCGGCGCGGTTGAGCGGCACGCGGAAGACGCGAGACTGCTCGGCCAGGGCCTGGAGGATCGCCTGGCGGATCCACCACACCGCGTAGGAGATGAACTTGATCCCCTTCGTCTCGTCGAACTTCCGGGCCGCGCGGATCAACCCCACGTTGCCCTCGTTGATGAGGTCGGCGAGCGAGACGCCCTGGTTCTGGTACTTCTTCGCGACGCTCACCACGAAACGGAGGTTGGAGCGGACGAGCTTCTCCAGCGCCATCTGGTCGCCCTCGCGGATGCGGCGCGCCAGCTGCGCCTCCTCCTTCCGCGAGATCAGCGGGTAGCGGCTTATCTCCTGGAGGTAGAGGTCGAGCGACCCCTCGTCGAAGCGGATTCCACGGGTCTTCTTGAGGCCCACAGCCATCGGTCCCGGTCTCCCTTTGGCTCATGGAACGGTTGCGCGGCGCCGCGCGGACGACGCCGGAGCTGGTGAGATTTGACCCGATTATACCACACCCTCCCCACCCTGTAAACCGCCCGGGGGACGTCCGCCATCGGGCCGGCCGCTACCGGACCAGGTCGCCGATTCTGCCGAAGCGCACCTCGTCGATCCAGGGGATCGGCTGGCTGGAGCTCTTGGAGAAGTACACCACCAGAGGCTTCCCCTTGATCGCCTCCGCGGGGACGAAGCCCCAGTAGCGGCTGTCGGAGGAGTTGTCGCGGTTGTCGCCCATGGCGAAGTAATGGCCCGGCGGCACCACGATCGGGCCCCAGTCGTCCCGGGTGGGGCGGTACTCGGAGGGGTCGACCCCGGCGACGAGATGGCGCCGCTGCCAGTCGAAGGCGGGCTGGTACTGATCGTCGACGCCGTCGACGTGGTGGACGTACGGCTCGCGCTGCGGCTCGCCGTTCACGATCAGCGTCTTGTCCCGCATCTCCAGGGTGTCGCCGGGGAGGCCGACGACCCGCTTCACGTAGTCGGGGTCGGGGTCGTAGCGGTCGTTCGGGTCGGGGTAGACGAACACCACGATGTCCCCCCGCCGTACCTCGCTGAAGCCCGGCAGCCGCACGTCGGTGCCGGGGATCTGGGCGCCGTAGACCGCCTTGTTGACGAGCAGGAAATCGCCGATCAGCAGCGTGTCCTCCATCGACCCGGTGGGGATCTTGAAGGCCTGCACCAGAAACGTCCGGATCACCAGGAAAAGCACGAAGGCGACCGCGATCGACTTCGTCCACTCCCAGGCGACCCGCCCGAACGTTCCCTCGTCCACGGTCCGGCGCGCGGGATTTCGACCTCTCTCGCTCACTCGAACGCTTCCTCCGTCGTCTCTCCGAATCCGTTCCGTCAGGACGTCGCCTCGCCGAGCGCCTCGTCGAAGATCTCCAGGGCGCGGTCGACGGTCTTCTCGTCGATCGTCAGCGGCGGAGCCCACCGCACGGTGTTGGTTCCGCACCCCAGGATCAGCAGCCCCTTCTCGAAGCACCGCTGGACGACCTCGTTCCGCAGGTCCGGGGCGCGCTCCCTCGACTCCCGGTCGGACACCAACTCGACCCCGATCATCAGCCCGCGGCCGCGGACGTCGCCGATCGTCTCGTGTCTCCCGGCGAGCTCCCGGAGCCGCTCCATGGTATACCCGCCAAGCTCCTCGGCGTTCGCCATCAGCTCATCCTCGAGGAGGCGGATCGTCGCCAGGGCGGCCTCGCAGGAGATCGGGTTGCCGCCGAAGGTCGAGGCGTGGGAGCCCGGGACCCAGTCCATCAGATCGGCCCGGCTCGCGAGCACGCCGAGGGGCATCCCGCTGGCGATCCCCTTGGCGATCGCCACGAGATCGGGCTTCGCCCCGGTGTGCTCGATCGCGAACATCCGGCCGGTGCGCCCCATCCCGCTCTGCACCTCGTCCACCATCAGCAGGATGCCGTGCTCCCGGCAGACGGCCTCGAGCATCTCGAACCACCCGTCGGGGGGAACCAGGTAGCCGCCCTCCCCCTGGATCGGCTCCACGACGATCGCCGCCACCTCCTCCGGCGGGACGGTCGTCCGGAAGACGGTTTCGATCTCCTCCCGGCTCGCCTCCACCGTCCCTCCCCGATACGGGTCGGGGTAGGTGAGGTGGGACACGCCCGGGAGCAGCGGCGCGAACCCGCGGCGCTGGACCGCCTTCGACCCGGTCAGGCTCAACGCCCCGAAGGTGCGGCCGTGGAACGCTCCCCGGAACGCGAGGAAGCGGGGCCGTCCGGTGTGGTATCGGGCGAGCTTCATTCCCGCCTCCACCGCCTCGGCGCCCGAGTTTCCGAAGAACACCTTCCCCTCACCCACGCCCGGGAAGAGCGAGGCGAGCTTCTCGGCGAGGACGATCTGGTTGGGGTAGTAGAAATCGGTTCCCGACATGTGGATCAGCCGCCCGGCCTGCTCCCTCACGGCGGCCACCACGTCGGGGTGGCAGTGGCCGGAGGCGCACACGGCGATGCCCGCGCTCAGGTCGATGAAGGCGTTGCCGTCGACGTCCCACACGGTGGTCCCCGACCCGCGCTCGATCACCGATCCGTAGGCGCGGGTGTAGGACGGGGAGATCGTGCGCTCGTCCCGCTCGATCCAGCTCCGCGCCTTCTCCCCCGGCGGGGCGACTTTCAGGTCCGGGGCCTCCGTCTTCGTCGTCGTCGTGCTCTCCATCCTCGGGCCTCCCGCGGGAGTGTGACCTAGGTGTCGATCTGGGCCTTCTGGAGCCGGCCGCTGTAGTCCACGTACACGGTCTTGATGTCGGTGAAGAAGTCGTAGACGGGCCATCCCCCCTCGCGATGCCCGTTGCCGGTGTCCTTCACCCCGCCGAACGGGAAGTGGGCCTCCGCGCCGATCGTCGGGCCGTTGACGTAGGTGATGCCGGCCTCGATCCGGTCGATGGCGCGGAAGGCGCGCTCCACGTCGGAGGTGTAGATCGAGGAGGAGAGCCCGTAGCGGACGTCGTTCATCACCTCGATCCCCTCGTCGAAGCCGCCCACCCGGATCACCGAGAGGACCGGGCCGAAGATCTCCTCGCGGGCGATCCGCATCTCCGGCGTCACGTCGGTGAACACCGTCGGGCGGTAGAACCAGCCGTCGGCGAGCTCCCCCTCGTCCGCGATCGCCCCTCCGGTGCGGAGGGTCGCACCCTCCTCCTGCCCGATCCGCACGTACTTCTCCACCTTGTGGCGGGCGTCCTCGTTGATCAGCGGCCCCACGTCGGTGCCCTCTGCCCGTCCGTCGCCGAGCGTCATCGCCTCCGCCTGGCGAACCAGCTCCCCGACGAACTCGTCGTGCACCCGCTGGTGGAGGAGCAGCCGGCTCGTGGCGGTGCACCGCTGGCCGGTGGTCCCGAACGCCCCCCATAGCACCCCCTCCATCGCCAGCTCCAGATCGGCGTCGTCCATCACCAGCTGGGCGTTCTTCCCGCCCATCTCGAGGGAAACGGGCTTGGCATCCTCGCCGCACCGGGCGGCGATCCGGGTGCCCACCGCGGTGGAGCCGGTGAACGAGATCCCGGTGACGTCGTCGTGGGCGACGAGCGGCGCCCCCGCCTCGGTGCCGAAGCCGGTGACGAGCTGGAACACGCGGTCCGGCAGACCCGCCTCGAGCAGGATCTCCACGAACTTCACCGCCGACCACGGGGTGTCCTGGGCCGGCTTCCACACCACCGCGTTCCCGCACACCAGCGCCGGGAAGATCTTCCAGCTGGGGACCGCGATCGGGAAGTTCCACGGCGTGATGATCCCGAAGATTCCGGCCGGGCGGCGGATCGCGAAGCCCATCTTGTCGGGCAGTTCGCTCGGCGCGGTCCGGCCGAACAGGCGGCGCCCCTCGCTGGCGGCGTAGTAGGCGGTGTCGATCGCCTCCTGCACGTCGCCGCGGGTCTCCATCAGCGGCTTGCCCATCTCGCGGGTCATCCCGTCGGCGAGCTCCTCCTTCCGCTCCACCAGCAGGTCGCCGGCCCGCTTGAGCACCTCCCCGCGCCGGGGGGCGGGCATCCGCGACCACTCCCGGAAGCCCTCCCGGGCGGCCGCGACCGCGCGGTTCACGTCCGAGGGGCCGCTGGCCGCGAACTCGCCGATCAGGTCCCCGGCGTCGGCGGGATTGCGGTTCTCGAAGGTGGCGCCGCCCTCGGCGTCCAGCCACTCGCCGGCGATGAAGTTGCGAAACGTCTCGGCCATGGACTCCTCCGGATGGGATCGGCGCCGCGGTCGGCGGCCGGATCGAGCGAACGCGGGATGTCGAATCGATGGTCCGGGGCGCGCCTCGGGGGCGAGGCGCCCGTCCGGGAGCAAACTACTGCACCGCCGAAAGCCCCGGCAACCGGGCGGGGCTCACCACCCGGGCGCGAGCTGGAAGCCGAAGCGCGCACCCTCCTCGGGTCGCTGGAAGGGATAGGCGAGGTAGAACTCGGCCACGAGCCGGCCACCGAAGTTGAGCCGGAGGCTCGCGCCCGAGCTGAAGACGGGGATCCGTTCGAACGACTCGGTCGCGAGCTCGAACTCGGGCGACTCGTCCTCCGTCCAGGCGACGCCGGCGTCGGTGAACAGCGACAGCTCCGTCGGCAGAAAGCCGCCCTGGATGATGCCGAACTGCTCGGTGCCGACCAGGGGGATCCTCAGCTCCGCCTTCAATACCCCCACCCGGGTTCCGATCAGCCGCTCGAACTCGGGGCACACGCCGGGCCGGTCCGGATCGACGGTGCACTCGTCCCCGGTGAACGAACCCGACTCGTAGCCGCGCACGAGGTTCTCGTGGCCCAGGAAGAGGGGGGTCAGGCGGGGGCTGTCGGCGTCGCCGCCGTAGCGGCCGAAGTGGAGCGCCCGGACCGCGAAGGTGAGCGGGCGGTTGAACCAGTAGCGGCGCCAGTCGGCGAGCAGGTTCACGAAGTTCAGGTCGCCGGCGTTGCCGGTGACCTCGAGGCGGGCCCGGCCGCCCCGCACGGGCGAGGTGAAGCCGAAGAAGGAGAAGTCCTCCACGTAGGCCGCCGAGGCGTGGCCGATGTCCAGGGCTTCGGGAGCGTCCGGCTCGAAGTCCACCTCCTGGACCACCGTCCCGCCGGCGAGCAGGAAGCGCTCGACCTCGATGTCGAAGCCGAGCCGGGTATAGCCGCCGTCGAACTCCACCCGCCGGGTCATCGAGAACGGGTAGTCCAGGATGATGGACGCCCGGTTGAAGAACTGGCGGAGCAGGATGAAGTCCACCTGCTGGAGCTGCTGGCCCTGCACCACCACGCTGGTGACCTGGGTGCGGACGGCGCGGGTCGGGATCCGGCCCGCGATCACCCCCCAGTTGAGGCGGTCGCCCAGGTCCCGGTACAGGACCTCGCCGCCGACGTCCTGGAGGCCTCCCCCGGCCTGGAGCGCGACGCCGAGGTTCTGGTCGCCGAGCATGTCGCTCCAGAACAGGCCGATGGAGCCCCCGACCGCGGTGCCGAACCGGTCGACCGCGACCCCGGCGGTGGGCGGCGCGATGAAGTCGAGCCGGAGGCCGGGATCGTAGTCGCGGCTCACGAGCTCCTGCGGCTCCTCGATTCCGGGACCGGCCTCCCCTAGGTAGCGGGAGACGATCACCCGGGGCGCCTGCTCGACGGGCGGCAGCAGCGCGGCGGGGGCGGGCCCGCCCGGGGCGGGGCCGACCGGCTCGCCGCGGGCCTCCTCGGGCCCGAGCGTCCGGCCGCGATAGCTCCCCTCGTGGAAGACGGTGAGCGCCAGCTCGCCGGTGTCGCGGGCGACGGACAGCGCCGGCGCGTGGCCCGTGATCCCGGTCACCCCGGTCGCGACCCGGGTCACCCGGGAGGTCTCGCCGGATTCGACGTCGAGGCGGTAGACGTCGCTGAAGCCCTCCCGGTCGGAGACGAACCACAGCTGGCCGTCGGGGCCGTGGACCGGGTTGACGTGCTTGACCTCGCCGAACGGCCGGCGGACCTCGATCCGGCCGCTCTCCAGGTCGAGGAAGCCGAGGCCCATCTCCGAGAAGCGCAGCGACTCGAAGCTGGTTCCCGGCCCGCGGTCGGTCGCGAACGCGATCGTGCGGCCGTCGGGCGAGAAGTCGGGATGGATCTCGGCGAAGCGGTCGTCGGTCAGCTGCTCGATCTCGCCGGTCTCCGGGTCGATCCGCCACAGGTCGGGGATCCCCCCGCGCTGTCCGGCGAAGACGATCGAGGCGCCGTCGGGCGACCACGTCACGCTCGAGGCCGCGCCGATGTCGCCGAGCTCGAGGCGCCGGACCACCTCACGATCCTCGACGTCGGCGATCGCGATCAGGTTGTCGCCCTTCCCCACCGCGACGAACGCGAACCGCTCGCCGTCGGGGGACCAGGAGCCCGTGGTATTGGTGTAGGCGAGCGCGTCGAAGTGCGGGCTGCGCGAGGAGCTCGCCAGCTTGCCGAGCACCTCCCCGGTCTTCGCGTCGGCCACGAAGAGGTCCACCGTGAACAGGTCGAGCCGGGAGAGAAAGACCACCTTCTCGCCGTCCGGGCCGAGCGAGGGAGCCAGCATCATGCCGGCGCCGTCCCGGAGGATCGGCTCGCCCACCTCCAGCGGCGGGGTCCGGCCCTCGATCAGGGGGCCGTAGTGCTCCTCGATCGCCCGCTGCCACTGCGCCCCCAGAGAGTCCGGATCGATCCGCAGGTTTTTGCGGATCGCCCCGGCGAGGCCTCCGCGCGGCCCCGCCTGGCGATACAGCGTGGCGACCACTTCGTCACCGAAGCGCCCCCCGATGTACGCCCAGAAGGCGTGGCCCCACCGGTAGGGGAAGTAGCGTTGGGGCTGGCGGCTGAGGTCGCCCAGCGTCGGCAGATCCTCGCGCAGCAGGGCGTCGCGCAGCCACATCGCGGTGTGGACCTCCCGCCGGCCCAGCGAGAAGTACTCCGCGAGCCCCTCGATCGCCCACAGGGGGAGGGTCTCGATCGAGGCGGGGCCCTCACCGATCTGCCCCTTGCCGATGTCGTACTGGAAGGCGTGCACGAGCTCGTGGCCCAGGACGTGGTGGGTGTCGCCGTAGGTGCCCGCGAAGGGCATCACGACCCGGTCCTTCAGCCCCTCGGTGAAGCCGCCGGTGGCCTCCGAAATGAACGAGGGGGTGGTGTTCGTCTGCTGGAAGTCCGGCTGGTCCGCGTACAGGATGAGCGGCGTGCTCTCGTCGAACTCGTGGACGAAGACCTCCGAGAGGCGGTCGTACCACCGCTCGGCCATCCTGGCGGCGTCCCGGGTCGCGGCCTCCTCTACGGGGTAGTAGTGGATGTCGAAATGGTCGGTGTCGAGGACCCGGAAGTCCCGCTCCTCGTACTGGACCTTGTTGCGGCCGAAGTACTGGGCATCGGCGACGGCGGGGAGCGCCGCCAGGAACCCCGCCGCGAGCAGGAGCAGCCGCCCCGACCGCGGCCCCGGAGATCCGGTGGAATCGACCGATCGCTTGGTGAACATCGCTCTCAGCATACCCCCTGTGGAGAGTCGCACCCGTCCCATGGCTTACAACATACAATGTGCCCTGGTTCCCTGTGGACGCATCCGGCTCCGGTTATGTTCCGCGGTGTGAGCGATGGAGCCGACCGCCCGCTCGAGGGCACCCGTCCCGACTCCCCCCTCCCCCCACCCGACCCCGCGGAGCTCCCGATGGGGGAGGCGCTGCCCGCGGAGCTCGCCCGCCTGGAGGCCCGGATCGCCACCTGCTGCCGCTGTCCCCGCCTGGTGGAGTGGCGCGAGACGAAGGCGGCGGAGAAGCGGCGGGCGTTCGCCGAGGAGGAGTACTGGGGCCGGCCGGTCCCTGGGTGGGGGGATCCCGGCGCCGGACTGCTCGTGGTGGGGCTCGCTCCCGCCGCCCACGGAGCCAACCGGACCGGCCGGATCTTCACCGGAGACGAGTCGGGCCGCTGGCTCCACCGTGCGCTCCACCGGTTCGGCTTCGCGAACCGGCCCGAGAGCGTCCGGAAGGGAGACGGCCTCGAGCTCGACGACTGCTTCGTCACCGCCGCGGTGCGGTGCGCCCCGCCCGACAACCGTCCCCTCCCCGAGGAGCGGCGGAGCTGCCGCCCCTACCTCGAGGCGGAGATCGACCTGCTGGCCGAAGTCCGCGTGATCGTCCCCCTCGGCGGCTACGCCTACGACCACGTGCTCCGGATCTTCCGGGACCGGGGCCACCCCGTCCCCTCGCCCAAGCCGAAGTTCTCCCATGGCCTCGAACTCGAGCTGGGGCCCGACGCCCCGCGGCTCGTGGCGAGCTATCACCCCTCCCAGCAGAACACGTTCACCGGCGTGCTGACCGAGCCGATGTTCGACGAGGTGTTCCGCCGGGCCCGGAGCCTGCTCGGGTAGCGGGCCTACTCCTCCCGCTCCAGGCCGTACTTCTCGATCTTCCGATACAGGTGGCTCCGCTGCATGTCGAGCCGGCGGGCGGTCTCCGAGACGTTCCACCCGTGCTCCAGGAGCTTCCGCTCGAGGAACGCCTTCTCGGCGGCGTCCTGGAACTCCGCGAACGAGACGTCCCCCTCGGCCAGCGCCCCGAGCCCGACGCCCTCCCGCTCGGCACCGATCGAGGGGCCGGAGAGCGCCTCGACGTCGGCGGCGTCGATCGTCTCGCCGGGGGCCAGGATCACGAGACGCTCCACCGCGTTCTTCAGCTCGCGCACGTTGCCCGGCCACGGGCGCGCCTGCAGCGCGCGGAGCGCGGAGTCGTCGAACCGCTTCTCGGCCAGACCGTTCTCGGCACAGTAGACGCGCGCGAAATGGCGGACGAGCCGCGGGACGTCCTCCAGCCGCGCCTTCAGCGGGGGGACGCGGATCGGGACGACGGCGAGGCGGAAGTACAGGTCCTCCCGGAACCGGCCCTCGGCGATCTCCTCCTCCAGCTCCTTGTTCGTCGCCGAGAGCACCCGGACGTCGACCTCGATCCGCTCCGATCCGCCGACCCGCTGGATCACCCCGTCCTGCAGGGCCCGCAGGACCTTCCCCTGGGCGGCGAGGGCCATGTCCCCGACTTCGTCCAGGAACAGCGTTCCTCCGTCGGCGAGCTCGAACTTTCCCTTGCGGCGCGCGTGGGCCCCCGTGAAGGCTCCCTTCTCGTGGCCGAAGAGCTCGCTCTCGATCAGCTCGTGGGGGATGGCCGCGCAGTTCACCTCCACGAACGGCCCGCCGCTCCGCTCCGAGCGGGCGTGAATCTCCCGGGCGACGAGCTCCTTGCCGGTACCGTTCTCGCCGGTGATCAGCACGTACGCCTTCGTCGGGGCCACCCGCTCCACGGTCTCCAGCACCTCCGCGAGGGCCTGGCTCTCGCCCACGATCGCCGGCCTGCCGACGGCGCCCGCCGCCTGGCGGAGCTCGTCGACCTCGCGCTCGAGCTCCCGCTCGGCGAGCGCGTTGGCGATCCGCCGCAGCACCACCTCCCGGTCGGGCGGCTTCTCGAGGAAGTCGAAGGCGCCCCGCTTGAGCGCCTCCACGGCGGTCTCCACCGTGCCGTGGCCGCTGATCATGATCGCGGTGGCGTCGGGATCGACCTCCCGGAGCCGCTCGAGGACCTCGAGGCCGTCCATCGGGCCCATCTTGATGTCGAGCAGGACGAGGTCGGCCGGCTTCTCGGCGTATCGCTCGAGCGCCTCGGGCCCGCTCTCCGCCGTCCGGGTCGCGTACCCCTCGTACTCCAGCATCTGCTCCAGCGCCCGGCGGATGCCCGGCTCGTCGTCCACCACCAGGATCTCGGCGACGGGGTCGCGCCCGGGGGTCATTCGGCGGCGGGCATGTCGTCCCAGTGGAGGATCGCGTTGGTCGCGAAGCGGAAGTCGGAGAGATTGAGGTAGCGGTGGAGGGGATTGAAGGAGAAGAGCACCACCCGGCCCTCCCCGACCGGCAGGTCGAGGATCGCGGGCTCGCCGTCCACCTCCTCGGCCCCTTCGATTCCGCCCGAGAGGACGAGGCCGCCCGCCTCCTCGTCCCCTTCGTCCGGCTCGTCGCCGTCTCTCCCGGTCTCGATCCCGAAGTCGTCCGGCCGCGCCTCACCGGTCGGATCGGCCGCCTCCCCACGGTCGAGCCGCGCGTCGCGCGCGTCCCAATCCTCGACCTCCTTCGTGCCGAGCTGCACGACCACCCGGTCACGGTACCGCTCGCCGATCGTCCAGATCGGGTCGTTGCCCCGGAACACGCTCGTCTCCTCCTCGTAGCCGTAGGCGAGCGGGTGGTCGGGGCGCAGCACCTTCGCCCGGAGCTCGGAGCCCGGGGTCCGGACCTCCTCGCCTCCCCCGCGTCCCACGTGGCGCACGATCCCGCCGTCGACCACGAGGCGGCCCCCGTCGGCGATCGCCACCAGGGTGCCGCCCCGCTCCGGCTCGACCACCGGGGTGATCAGGACCACGAGCCCGTCGCGGATCTCGCGGATCTCCTCCCGCTCGCTCACCGCGAGGCGGTAGGCGAGCTCCATCACCATCTCCGGGCTCCCCGTCTCGGTGGAGTGGAGGCCGGCC
>JAWVZN010000026.1:0-31720 GCA_033722155.1 Gemmatimonadota bacterium
CGTCAGGCTTTCGCCCATTGCGCAAGATTCCTCACTGCTGCCTCCCGTAGGAGTCTGGGCCGTGTCTCAGTCCCAATGAGGCCGGACACCCTCTCAGGCCGGCTACCCGTCGTCGCCTTGGTGAGCCATTACCTCACCAACCAGCTGATAGGCCGCGAGACCATCCCGGAGCGACCGCTTGAAGCAGAGGCGGTCTTTGACGACGGTCCCATGCGGGACCATCGCGTCATGCGGAGTTAGCCCCGATTTCTCGGGGTTATTCCACACTCCGGGGCAGGTTCCTCACGTGTTACGCTCCCGTTCGCCACTCTACTTGGTTCACCGGCAAGCCGGATCCCCGTTCTCGTGCGACTTGCATGTGTAAGGCACGCCGCCAACGTTCGTCCTGAGCCAGGATCAAACTCTCCGCATAAAGAGAGTTCTTCTTTTTCCTGACCCCACTCGCTCGACCCTCGTACGGGGCCGGATTCCGGTGGTCCGGAATCCCCGCGAGCGGAATCTGTACTGACCTGTTTGTATCCCCAAAGTGCCGTGCGAACAGATGCGCACGGCGGGGCCCATCCAGGCTATCCAGGCTGGCACGATTCGGTTGTCAGAGAACGAGTTCCCGTTTCGAAGGGACCATCAAGATACGCCTTCGCACGGAGGGCGTCAACCCCCCGGGACCGCTTCCTCGGCTTTCCCGGAGAAAGGTCATTCGCGAAGGAGAAAGGAAGTTACAGGATGGCCCGGAACCGTCAAGGGCGCCGGAGCCGCCGACACGATCTCAGCCGCCGAAGCCCGCCGCGGTCCGCCACTCCCGCGGTCGGAGGGGGCTCTTCGGCAGGCCGCCGCGCGGTTCGGCCTCGTTGTAGCCCGAGGGGGCGACGTCATTCGGCGCGTAGGGATAGAACAGCGAGGCCAGCGACTGGATCTGCGCGCGGCCGACGCCGAGCTCGAACTGACCGCCCCCGTAGCACGCGATCCTCCGCCTCGCGCACGCCTCCAGCGCCTCGAAGAGCGTCCTGGCGGTGCCGAACCGGGACGGCTTCACGTTCAGCCATCGGGACGCGACCGGCATCCGATCGAAATCCTCCATGGAGTGGATCGGGGCGTCCCACGCGATCCGCTCCTCGTGACCGGCGAGGGCGGCGGCGGTCTCCTCGGTCCACGCGGGATCCTCGAGGATCGCGCCGTCGAAACTCTCGGCCACCGCCCGGTACAGCTCGGGATCGGGCTCGAGATCGACGGCCGTGCCCTCGTAGTACCCCTTGAAATCGAGCGCGCGCACGCGCCCGGTCGCCGCGATCCGCTCCATGGTGGAGCGGCTCCAGTCGGGAGTGGGGTCGAGCTTGAACTCGAGCGAGGGGTCGATCTCGAGCCACGGGTGGATGTCGAGGCGGGTGGAGATCACGAAACGGACCGGACGGTACGCCCGACCGACCGCCTCGCCGAGCGAGCGTCCCGCCTGCCGTAGCGCGAGGTCGAGCGCCGCGCTCTCGAACGCCCACCGGCGGTAGGGCCGATCGGACGCCCTCTCCGGGGGCCGGGAAAACAGCTCGAGCGCGTCCAACAGGTCCGAGAAGCCGTCCACGGTCGTCCGGCCGGCGAGAGGCAGATCGTCGGGGTAGGGGTCGTGGTCGGCCGCCACGTAGCCGACGTCCTCGCCCCTCCCCCGCTCGCCATCCCCCTCGAGGATCACCGTGGTGGTGACGCGGGTGAAACCGGTCGAGACGTCCAGCTCGCGTCGCTCGAGGCGGTAGTCGTCCACGCACAGCGGCAGGTCGGCGATCCGCGCGTAGAGTCCGCTCAACGCCCGCCCTCGAGCGAGACCCGCGCGAAGCGGCGTTTCCCCACCTGAAGGAGGACGGTGCTTCCCGCCCGGAGCTCCTTCGTGGGATCCCGCACGCGATCGCCGTCGAGCGAGACTCCTCCCTGCTCGATCAGACGGCGCCCCTCCGAGGAGGACGCCACGAGCCCGGCCTCGCGAAGCACCCAGTAGAGCGGCGCGGTATCCTCGCTCAGCGTGACCGTCCTCTCGTCCACCTCCTCGGGCGCCTCGTGGCGGACGAACAGGCGGTCGAAGTGGGCCTCGGCCGCCTCGGCCGCTTCCTCGTCGTGGTAGGTGCGCACGACGGCCCGGGCGAGGCGGCGCTTGAGATCCCGGGGGTTCTCCCCCTCCTCCAGCGCCCGCTCCACCTCGGCCACCTCCTCCTCGGAAGCGCCGATCGCGAGCCGGAACCACGCGGGGATCCGATCGTCGGGGATCGACATCGTCTTTCCGTACATCTCCTCCGGCGGCTCCGTCAGGCCCACGTAGTTGTCCAGGGACTTCGACATCTTCCGGCTCCCGTCGGTTCCCTCCAGCATCGGCAGCGTCAAGATCACCTGCGGATCCTGGCCGAACTCGCGCTGGATGTCCCGGGCGACCAGGAGGTTGAACTTCTGGTCGGTGCCGCCGATCTCCACGTCGGCCTCGAGCGCCACGGAGTCGTACGCCTGGGCGAGCGGGTAGAGGAGCTCGTGGATCGCGATCGGGGTGTGGCTCTCGTACCGCTTCCGGAAGTCGTCGCGCTCGAGCATCCGGGCGACGGTGTAGCGGCTGGCGAGCCCGAGGACGTCGGCGAAGTCGAACTCGTCGAACCACTCGGAGTTGTACCGGGTCGCCGTGCGCTCACGGTCGAGGATCCGGAAGACCTGGTCGGCGAACGTCCGCGCGTTCTCCTCCACGTCCTCCCGGGAGAGGGGCGGCCGGGTGACCGACCTCCCGGAGGGATCCCCGATCATGGCGGTGAAGCTGCCGATGACGAACACCACCCGGTGTCCCAACTGCTGGAAGTCCCGCAGCTTCCTCAAGGTGACGGTGTGACCGAGGTGGAGGTCGGGGCGGGTGGGGTCGAAGCCGAGCTTCACCATCAGGGGCTCACCGCTCTCGCGGGAGCGCTCGAGCTTCTCGACGAGCTCCTCCTCCGGAAGCAGGTCCACGACCTGCCTCCGGATCCTCGCGAGCTGCTCGTCGACCGGGGGAAAGGAACTTTTTCCGCTCACGGGGCTTTAACCTACTGAGGGGTCCCGGGGTCGCACACCCTCACCGATACGCGGATCCATACCATTCGAGTATATTCGAGGATCGATGCACGACACTCCACCCCAACGCGGACTCTGGCGCGGCGCCAACCTCGTCGCGCTCGTCCTCCTTTTCCTGGCGTTTCTCGGCATCGGGCTCTTCGTCGGCGTCTACGAGCGGACCCGCGCCGAGCTTCCTTCCGTGGCGCGCCTGGAGCACTGGGAGCCGAACCTGGTGACGAAGGTGTTCTCGCGCGACGGCGAGGTGGTCGCCGAGTTCGCCAGCGAACGCCGAGAGATCGTTCCGCTCGATCGGGTCCCCCGCAACTTCATCCGGGCGATCCTCGCGACCGAGGATCGCTCCTTCTGGCAGCATGACGGCATCCACCTCCCCCGTCTGATCCGGGTCGGGGCCCGCTTCCTCCTGACCGGCTCGAAGCGGCAGGGCGCGTCGACGATCACGATGCAGCTCTCCCGCAATCTCTTCCTCACCCCGGACAAGACCGTGGTCCGGAAGGCCAAGGAGATGATCCTCGCCCACGAGATCGAGCAGTTCTACTCGAAGGAGAAGATCCTGGAGATGTACGTCAACCAGGTGTACTTCGGCAGCGGAGCGTACGGCATCGAGTCGGCGGCCCGCTCGTACTTCGCCAAGCCGGCCACCGACCTGACCCTCTCCGAGGCGGCCATGCTGGCGGGCATCATCCAGTCGCCCTCCCGACAGAGCCCGCGTGTGAACCGTGAGGCGGCCCGGGAGCGGCGCGCGGTGGTGCTCGGCAATCTGGCGGAGGTCGGCGCGATCTCCGAGGCCACGGCGCGCCGCATCGGCGACACCCCGATCGAGCTGGCCCCTCCCCCACCGCTGTCGGGTCCCGATTCCTACTTCGCGGAGCACGTCCGACGGCGGCTGGAGGAGATGCTCGGCACCGACGCGGTGTGGCGGGGAGGCTACCGGGTCCACACCACGCTCGACAGCGAGCTCCAGGAGCGGGCCGAGACGGTGGTCGAGGAGCGCCTCCGCGAGATCGAGAAGACCCTTCCCCCGGACAGGATCACCCGGGCGGAATGGCTCGCGCGACGCGACAGCCTGCTCGCCGTGGGGGACACCGCCGCGGCAGCGGCCGTCGACTCCGGGCCGCGCACGCCGTACCTGCAGGGAGCGCTTCTCTCGGTGGATCTGGAGACCGGCGGGATCGTGGCGATGGTCGGAGGGCGCGACTTCGAGGAGTCGAAGTTCAACCGAATCACCCAGGCCCGCCGTCAACCGGGCTCGGTGTTCAAGCCGTTCGTGTACACCGCGGCGATCCGGAACGGCTTTCCCCCCTCCTACGTGGTCCAGGACGAACCCCTCTCGATGCCGATGGGCAATGGCGAGATGTGGGAGCCGGTGAACTACGACCGGAAGTTCCGGGGCCCCGTGACGCTCCGGAGAGCCCTGACGAACTCGATCAACGTGGCGACGGTCCGGCTCCTGTTCGACGTCGGGATCCAGGCGGTGATCGACTACGCCCGGGACGCGGGCATCACCACCGAGCTTCCGCCGTTCGGCTCGCTCGGACTCGGCGCAGCCGACGTCATTCCGTTCGAGGTGCTCCGGGCGTACACCGTCTATCCCAATCGCGGGGAGCGGATCACCCCGATCGCGATCACCCGGATCGAAGATCGCAACGGCAACGTGGTTCGGCAGTTCGAGGCCCCGCGGGCCCGCGTGCTCTCTCCTCAGGAGGCATACGTCGTGACCACGATCCTCGAGGACGTGGTCGATCACGGAACCGCCCGGTGGGGCGTGCGCGGACACGGGTTCGAGTGGCCCGCGGCGGGCAAGACGGGCACGACCAACGAGTCCACCGACGCCTGGTTCGTGGGCTTCACGCCGGAGTACATCACGCTCGCGTGGGTCGGCTTCGACCGGAAGCAGCGGATCCGGTACAACGGGACCGGCGGGGTGCTGGCGGCGCCGATCTGGACCGCCTTCATGAAGACCGCCCACGAGGGGCTCGAGCCGCCCGAGGAGGGGTTCGTGGAGCCGCCGGGGCTCGACCGGGTGCAGGTCACCCGGACCACGGGCATGCTCGCGGCCGATTTCTGCGGGATGCCCTCCTACTCCGAGATCGTGATTCCCGGGACCGCGCCGGATCACTACTGCTTCGCGCCCCGGGAGGATGCGGCGCCGATGCTCGGATCCGGCGAGGATGACGGCCCGGAGAGGAAGGCCGAGTCGGTCGTCGACGAGGATTACCTCTTCTAGGGGAGATCTCTCCCGAAACGCCCGGCGACGACCGGGGAGGTCTGCACCGGCTCCTCGGACCACGCCACGATCTCCTCCAGTGTCCGCTCCGCGGTCCCGGCGTCCTCCTCGGAGCCGGCGTGGATCACCGCCCAGGGGACTCCGGCCGCCACCCGATCCCCGACCGAGAGCGGAAGCTCGAACCCCACGGCCCGATCGATCGGGTCCCCCTTCCTCCTCCGTCCACCCCCCAGGCGGACCAGCGTCGATCCCACCTCCCGGGCGGGCAGGCGGGCGAGCCATGCCTCGCGGGGGGCCTCGAGGGTGCGCCTCACCGGTGCGACCGGCAGCCGATCGAGGTCGTCGACGACCCGGGGATCGCCACCCTGCGCCTCGATCCCGTCCCGGAAGCGCTCGAGCGCCGAGCCGTCGTCGATCGCCGCGCGGACGGCGCGCCGGGCGCTCTCCTCGTCCGCCGCAGAGCCCGAGAGAACCAGCAGCCGGGCGGTGAGGGCGACCACCACCTCCTCGAAGCGCGGGTCGGCCGCCTCGCCCCGGAGCATCTCGATCGCCTCGCGGACCTCCAGCCCGTGTCCCACCGTCCGTCCCAGGGGCTCGTTCATGTCCGTCAGCAGCGCCTCGGTCGCGACCCCGAAGTCGGCGGCGACGTCGATGAGGGCGCGGGCCAGCTCCTCGGCACGCTCGCGCTCCCGCATGAACGCCCCGTCGCCCCATTTCACGTCCAGGACGAGGGCATCGAGCCCCTCCGCCATCTTCTTCGAGAGGATGCTCGCCACGATGAGGGGGATCGACTCCACGGTTCCGGTCACGTCGCGGAGCGCGTACAGGTCCTTGTCGAGCGGGGCGAAGGTCGCCGTCTGCCCCCCCATCCCGAATCCCACGTCCCGGAGCAGCCGGCCGAACTCCTCCCGGGTCAGGTCGGTGTCGAAACCCGGGATCGACTCGAGCTTGTCGAGGGTGCCCCCGGTGTGGCCCAGGCCCCGGCCGGACACCATCGGCACCTTCGTCCCGCACGTCGCCGCCAGCGGGGCGAGCACCAGCGAGACCTTGTCGCCGACCCCTCCCGTGGAGTGCTTGTCGCCGACCGGGTCCCCGATCCCGGGCCAGCTCCACGACTCGCCGGACTCGATCATCACCCGGGTGAGCGAGCGGGTTTCCTCCGGGGTGAGCCCCTGGAAGTAGATCGCCATCAGGAGCGCGGCGACCTGGTATTCGGCGACCTGCCCCTCGCGGTAGGCCGAAAAGAAAGCGGCCCACTCTCCGGAGGAGAGCGAGCCGCCGTCCCGCTTCTTGACGATGACCTCGGCGGGGATCAGATGAGGCCCTTCCCCCGCAGGATCGTCTCGCCTCCGTTCTCCTCCGCCAGGCGGCGCATGAAGGTGGTGTCGAGGTCGTCGCCCACCACGACGGTGTGGATGACGACGGCGCCGTCCGCGTTCAGCTCGGACACCTTGTCGAGGATGGCGTCGGGGCTGGCGTCGGTCGGCTCTCCGTCCGAGACGAGGATGATCACTTTCGGCGAGAGGGCGAACGCCTTCTCCATCGCCCGCTTCATGCCGGTCCCGCCTCCCTCCTCGAGGTCGTCGAGGAACTCCTCGGCGTCCTCCTTCGTCTCCTCGGTGGCGAGCGCCATCTCCGAGCGCCACAGATGGGGGGAGTCTTCGAAATACAGGATGTTGAAGCGCGCGTCCCCGGGCATCCCCTCGATCGCGCCCGCGACCTCGCGCTTCGCCTCCTCCACCCGCTTGCGGCGCTCGCGAAGCTCGTCGCTCACCGCGTCGCCGGCCCGTCCCCCGATCATCCGGCCGAGGCCGCGCTCGAGCATGCCCGCCCCCTTCCGCTCGGCGGCCGTGCCCGTCTCGCCGGCCATCGAGCCGGAGAGGTCCAGCACGAAGACGACGTCGGTCATCCCGGCGACGTCGAGCCCGTAGAACTCGCCTTCGCCGGAGGAGCCGTACGGATTGGGTATGTCCTGCGCGGTGGCGGGCGCCGCGGCGAGGAGGGCCGTCAGGAACGACGCGGCCATGAGCCTTTTCATCGAGACACTCCTTTCTCGCTTCGCCCGAAGGTCAAGTCCGGGCGCCGCCGGAGACCATGCGATCGGCCATGTCCCCCAGCACGGGGAGCTTCCACCGCTGTCCGGAGTACCCCTTCACGAGGAGCACGACCCACACGATGAACAGACCGAGGCCCACCAGCAGGGTGAACAGGTTGAACAGGTTGCCGAGCGTCCACGAGATCTGGTACAGGATGATCTCCATGATCGCCAGCGAGACCCACAGGACGATCGAGGCGACGCCGAACACGATGGACTGGGCGGCGTGGAATCGCACCACGTCGTGCGACTTCTCCACGAGGTAGAAGATGAGGCCGGTGATCGGGCTCAGGATGTAGCACAGCAGTCCCGCGAGCTTGGGATCGAGGCCGGTGGAGGTGGTGTCCGCGCCGGAGGAGCCTCCCGCGGGAGGCGGCGGTCCGGCGGGCGGTTCCTGCGGAGCGTTGCGCTCGTTCAAGGACGCCTCCTGGCAGTCGGTGGGAAAGGGCGACCGTTCGTGCTTGACGTGAAACGAAAGTTACGAAGATTCGAAGCGGCGGCACAAGTGGACCGTTCGCGGGTATCGCTACCCCGCCCGTCCGCGCACCGTCATCGTCGCGCCCCGTCCACGTCTTGCTGCATGCGGAGGGATCCATGGCACGCGCGCTCCCGCTTCTGACCGTCTTCTCCCTGCTCTCTCTCGCGTTCGCCGGTCCCGCTCGATCGCAGGAGCTCGCCCTCTACTCCTACGGGATCCGGGCCGGCGCCTCCCTCGACGACGACCTCACCCAGTTCCTGGTGGGCGGTCACGTCGACCTGGAGGGCCTGGCGCCCGACATCCGACTGCTCCCGCTGCTCACCGTGGGCGTGGGCGACGACGCCCTCTCGGTTCTGGTCGGGGGGGAGGTCCACTACGTGTTTCCCAACGGCGAGGAGAGGGCCGTCTCCCCGTACGCCGGCGGGGGGGTCGCCGTCCACCACGTCGCGTTCGACGATCTGGATGACGAGACCGACCCCGCCTTGCTGGTCACGGGCGGGGTCGAGATCCCGGTCCGGCGATGGTGGGGGTGGTTCGCCGAGGGGCGCTTCGTGATCGCCGACGCGACGATCTTCCGCCTCGAGGGCGGCATCAACTGGCTCTACTAGTCTCCGGGAGCGGCCCCCGTGGGACGGAACAGGGAGGATCGGACGAGCATCGCGACGGCGGGGGGGGAGGGGTCCTCCACCAGCTCCACCCGCCTCGTCCGGCTCTCCCGGACGACCCCCCGAAGCTGGCGCTCGATTCCACCCCGCTCCACCTCGAAGGTGATCGGATCCCCCGTGCGCGCCTCCCGGACGTACTTCGTCAGGGCGAACCGGGTGGCGACCACCTCGCCGGGAGCCACCGGGGTGGGTCCGATCTTCCGCAGCCGGTCGCCCTCCCGCAGCCCGGCGCTCGCCGCGGTGCCTCCGGGCTCCACCTCGTCCACCACGAACGCCCCCCGCTCCCCCACCAGGAGCCGCGCTCCCAGGGTCCGGCGCCGTTCGGTCCGCTCCCTCGCCCGGAGCCCGGCGCGGGCGAGGCCGGCGTCGATCGAGAGCGTGGAGGAGCCGGTGAGCGGGCCGAGGACCTGTGGCGGCACCCCGAGGGCTTCCGCCACCTCGGGCCACATCCGGCCCGGTCGGTATCCCCCGCGCGGGGAGCGGCGCTGCAGGTAGTAGAGCGCCTGGTCGAGCCCGCGCAGGCCGCGGGTCTCCTCGCGGATCGTCAGGTCGATCAGCATGGCGGAGAGGGTTCCCCCCAGAAGCAGTCGGGTGACGGCCCGATCGTCCCCCGAGCGCCGGGCGGAACGCATCAGGGCCGCGGGGGCGATTCGTGAGCCGCCTCCGAGATCGTACCATCGCGTCAACAGCTCCTCGATGGAGGCGTAGAAGGCGGTGCGGCCGCTCGGCCCGTACCGGACCGGAAGCAGCCGGGCGTAATACTCCGCGGAGCCCTCGACGAACCACAGGTCCTCGGTTCGGGGAGGGGTCCAGAGGCGCGGGCGCATCAGCGCGTCGGGCCCGAAGGACCCCGGATACCACGCGTGCAGATACTGGTGGAGCAGCACCTGTCCCACCCCGGCCTCGCGGAGCCGCCGTCCGTCGAGGCGGGGGAGGAAGTAGACGCTTCCCGCCGACTGTCCGGTCGAGCCGAGTCCCGCCGATTCGGGCTCGACGAAGTGAAACGCGAAGAGATAGCGCTGAAACGGCGGGGCGCCGTAGAAGCGGATGCCGTGCTCGATCGTCTCCTCGACGAGGCGGAGCAGGGAGTCGGGGGCGAAGGAGCGGTCGGCCCCCTGGACGGCCACCTGATGGCTGCGACCCTTCACGAAGAGCCGGTACGTCTCCGCCCGCTCGCCCAGCACGAAGGGCGCGTCGAGGAGTGCCCCGAAGCGGGGGACGGCGAACCGGCCGGGGCCGCGCGGGCGAAGCGGGGTGTGGACGCGCCAGTCGGAGGGCAGGTCGAAGGCCACGGTGATCGGCCGCGACTCGTAGCCGACGATCGTCCCGAAGATCCCGGCTCCGAGGGCGTAGCCCGACCGGAGGCCCAACTGGGTACGAAACGGGAGCGGCTCCGACTCCGGCCCCGGCACCACCCGATAGGAGAGCGTCAGGAACCCGTCGTCCTCGAGGTAGAGACGCCAGCTCGTCGCGCCGGTGCGGCGGGCGGGGACCGGCCGGCCCCGCCCGTCGCGCGCGGCGAAGTTCTCGACGACCGGGCGCCCCACGCCCAGGCCGTAGCGGCCGGGCGTCCACGCCGGCAGCACGAAGTCGAGGGAGTCCCTCCGGAGCCGCTCGGCCGTCAGGGTGACGTGGTATCCCGCGGTGGCGGCCTCCGCCACCCGCACGACGTAGCCGAGCGGAGGCCCCTGCGACGCGGGCCGGTCCCCGCGCGGAGCCCGGGCGCCGCACCCGACCAGCACGATCGCCGCGAGCAGCGGCATCAGGGTGCGGGCGATCTTGACGGAGAATCTCATCGGAAGGCCGGCTGTTCTGCTGTTCGAGGAGCGGCTACGGAGGCGAGTGCGGGCTCTCGTCGGGCTCGGCCCGACGATCCCCGCCTTTGACGCAGGAAAATCTAGCGCCGGGATCGCCCGAAATCCAATGCCGGGGGGGGCGCGTCCTCGTCGCCGCCCTTGACTTTGGATCCCGTCGGACTAGACTGGAAACCGATCGACGGTCGCCGATCCCGGTCGACTTACGGAGGCCGTCGGTCATGTTAGGCCTGCGTTTCCTCCTGGCCTAATCGACCGAGGGCCCCGTCGCGGAAACGGGGCCCTTCGGTTTATGGGGGCCCGTCGCCCGGACCCGACCCCGGGGAGCGCTCCTCCTCGATCTCCTCCACCAGACGGTCGAGCCGGGCGTACAGCTCCCCGAAGGTGCCCGCGTTCTCCACCGTGTGGTCCACCGGCACCCCTTCCAGCCCCGTCTCGGTCGGGTCGGGGTGGCTCGGCGACGCCTCCGGGAGGGAGTCGATGAGCTCCGCGGGCCGTTCGACGCGCACGATCACGAAGCCGAGCGACCGGAGCGCGTCCACCTCCCGGGCGAGCCGGACGTCGTCGATCACGACCCGGGGCGAGGGCTCGGCCGCGACCCGCGCCGCCATCTTGTCGAGCCACAGATCGGGGTCGAAATCGCGGCCCGTGGCGCCGATCTTCTGGAGGAGCCGGCGGCCGCGGGCGTCCTTCGCGCCGTCCCACCCGAAGCCCAACCGGGCGATCTCCTTGATCGGGTCGGCCAGGGCCATCTTCACGAAGCCGTGGCTTCGCACCAGATGGTCGGCCGCGGTGGTCTTTCCCACCTGCATGCTGCCGCCGAAGGCGATTCTCAGGCGCGGGAAGGGGGCGCGATCCGACACGGCGGAGAGGGTAGCCCCGCGATCGCCGAGCGGCCAAGTCCGGAACCCGCCCCTTCTTGTAACCGATCCGCGATCCGCTAGGTTCCCTCGCCCCATGGACGAGACGATCCCGGCCATCGAGATCCGCGACCTCCGGAAGCGCTACGACGACGTCGAGGCGCTGCGGGGAATCGACCTCACGATCTCCAGCGGGCAGTTCTTCGGGCTTCTCGGCCCGAACGGCGCCGGCAAGTCCACCACGATCCACATCCTCACGGGGCTGGTGACGTTCCGGCACGGCACCGCCCGGGTGCTGGGCCGGGACGTCGTGGACGACTACCGCTTCACCCGCCGCCGGATCGGACTCGCGCCCCAGGAGTTCAACTTCGACCGCTTCTTCCCGATCCGTCAGATCCTCGTCCTCCACGCCGGCTACTACGGGGTCCCGCGCGAGGAGGCGGAGCGTCGCGCCGACGAGCTGCTCGACCGATTCGGTCTCGCCGAAAAGGCGGAGCAGAAGATCCACAAGCTCTCCGGCGGGATGAAGCGCCGGCTGTTGATCGCCAAGGCGATGATCCACGATCCCGACATCCTGATCCTCGACGAGCCCACCGCCGGGATCGACGTCGAGCTGCGGCGCTCGCTGTGGCGCTATCTCCGCCGGCTCAACGATCTCGGCAAGACGGTGCTTCTCACGACCCACTATATCGAGGAGGCCGAGGCGCTGTGCGAGGAGGTGGCGATCATCGACCGGGGCCGGATCGTGGCCCGGGGCTCCCCGGACCACCTGATCCAGACGGGAGGCGAGCGATCCCTCGAGATCCGGCTCACCGAGCCCCCGGGCGACGGGCTCCCGGAGGCGGTCGCCGAGCGCGATCCCCGCCTGGAGGGCGAGCGCCTGACGATCGATCACCCGAACCCGCGCCGGATCGTCGCCGGCGTTCTCCGGAATCTCTACGAGGCGGGGCTCGAGATCACCGAGGTCCGCATCGTGAAGTCGAGCCTGGAGGACGTGTTCGTCCAGCTGACGGGGCACCCGATCGAGGAGCCGCTCGAGCCGGACGCGGTCGAGGCGCGTGCCACGGCGGATCCCCTGGAGGAGGAGCTCCATGAGATATGAGCGTGCCTGGCTGATCGGGTTCTGGACGTTGACGCGCCGGGAGATCGGGCGCTTTCTGACGCTGTGGAAGCAGACCCTCTTCCCCCCGGTTCTCTCGGCCCTGCTCTACATCGTGATCTTCGGAGAGGCCCTGGGATCCCGGATCCGTCAGATCGAGGGGTTCGGCTACACCGAGTACATCCTCCCCGGCCTGGCGATGATGGGGGTGCTCACCAGCTCCTATTCCAACTCCTCCTCTTCGCTCTTCATCGCCAAGCACGAGAAGTACATCGACGATGTCCTGATCGCGCCGCTCTCCTACTGGGAGGTGGTTCTCGCCTACACCCTCGGCTCGATGGCGCGGGGCCTGTTCGTGGGCGGGATCATCCTCGCGGTGGGCATCGCCGCCGCCGGCCTGCCGATCGTGCACGTCGGGATCACGATCGCCTTCCTCCTCGTCGTCAGCGTGACGCTCTCCTGCGCGGGGCTGATCATGGCGCTGTGGGCGGAGTCGTGGGATCACGTGGCGCTGCTGCTCAACTTCGCGATCACGCCGCTGGTGTTCCTGGGCGGGGTGTTCTACTCGATCCACATGCTGCCCCCCTTCTGGGAGACGGTGTCGCTGTTCAATCCCGTCTTCTACATGATCAACGGGCTTCGGTACGGCGTGCTGGGCGTCGCCGACGCGAGCCCGCTCGGATCGTTGGCCCTCACGGCCCTCTTCGCCGTGTCGCTCTTCGGCTGGACGGTGCACCTCTTCCGGGTGGGGTACCGGCTGAAGGCGTGACGAAGCGGCGCGGTCGAGGTGCGTGTCCTCAGCACCCTGGCCGGCCGCGCTCCAGCACGCGCCACCCCGCTCCCGAGCGCTCCACCTCGAACCACGAACCGTTGTCCACCCCGAAGGCGTCCCGTTCGGCGAGCGGGCGGCCGAGGACGTCGGCCAGCACGAGACGGATCGGTCCGCCGTGGGTGACCACGATCGCGCGGGCGGCCCGGTGGCGGTCGGCCACCTCCTCCAGCGCTGGCCACAGCCGATCGGCCAGGTCCCCGTAGGAATCCCCACCCGGCCGCCGGACCCCGCGCGGGTCGGCCTCGAACGCGTGGTACTCTGCCGACCATCCTTCGAGGATCTCGGCCTTCGTGCGTCCCTCCCAGTGACCGTGGTTCATCTCCCGGAAGGCCGAGTCCACCCGCGGCTCGAGGCCGAGCCGGTCTCCGACGATGCGGGCGGTCTCGAGGGCGCGCTGGAGATCGGAGGAGTACAGCGCGGACGCGTCGCGGCCCGAGATCGCCTCGGCCACCTCCCGCGCCTGGTTTCGCCCGCGATCGTTCAGCGGGACGTCCGAGCCGGACCCCTGCCAGCGATCCTCCCGGTTCCACTCCGTCTCGCCGTGGCGAACGAGGAGAATCCGGGACTCTCGTCCGCTCACGGGCCGGGCGGGCGATAGCTCACCCCCGCCCCCAGGTGCCACAGGGAGGCGTCCCGGCCCGTCTGCACCCCCTCCACCGGCTCCTCCTCGATCGTGAGGAAGCGGTTGCGCAGGGAGATCTCCAGCGCCCACGCGGAGTCCGTGGCGAGGCGGGCCGCCACGCCGCCCACGAAGGCCGCGCTTCGCTCCAGGTCGTCGTCCGCGCGGACCGACTCGAGCCCGAAGAGAAGGACCGGATCCACCGCCCACCGGCCGGGCCAGGGCGTGACGGCGAGCTCGACGCCCGCCCCCCACACCGGGAGATCCCCGGCGGGGACGGCCGGACCGGACTCACCGTCGCCGAGGTGCCTCCATGCCCCGATCCAAAGCGTGGCCCGGGGCGTGGCCCGCCATCCGAGCGCGCCGGAGACCACCGGGCGCCAGGCGGCGTCGTCCGAGGCCGCGAAATCGTCGTCGAGGCGGATCGCGCCGAGGCCGGCGGACGCCTCCCATCCGCCGGAGCGAGGCGGGGCCGGCTGGGCGGCGACGGGGGCCGGGGCGGCGGCCGCGACCACGAGCAGGAGAGACGCCGCGAGCGCCGTTGCGGCGCGTGGAGGAGTCACGCCTCTCCGGAGTCCGCCCGCTTCGTGCGCTCCTTCCGCAGAGCCACCACCAGGAGCAGGCCGAATCCGCCCCACACGAAACCGGCCACCAGGGCGAAGGTGAGCCACGCCGCCGGAGTCACGCCCGCTCCTCCGCCAGCTCCACCGGCTCGGTCGTCCGCGCGAGCCGACGGTTGAACAGGAGCAGCAGCGACAGGGCCACGCCCCACTGGAGCAGGATGGTGCCCGTGCTCCACGTGCGGAGCGGGTCGAGGCTCGCCCGCCACCCCCCCTCCAGCAGGGTCTGGCTCAACCACCACGACAGCAGGACCACGGCCTCCACCACGACGAGCACCATCGCGGCGTCCCACCACCGTCCGATGGTGAGATCGCTGCCGGCGCTGTTGACGAACCGGATCCGGAAGCGCTCGACTCCGTAGCGCAGGATGGCGATGCCGAAGAAGAGCCCCGAGAGCATCAGGCCCACCCCCCACACACCGTCCTGGTTCGTGAAGACGTCGAGGGAGAGGGCGTTGGGGATCCCCACCACGACCGCCGCCGCGCCGAGCACGGCGATGGCGCGGCCGCGACCCATCCCCCGATCCACCAGGGTTCGGGTCCCGAGCTCGATCATCGAGATGAGGCTCGTGAGCGCCGCCACCAGCAGCGCGAGGAAGAACAGGGCCATGAAGAACCGACCGCCGGGCATCGCGGCGAACAGCTCCGGCATCCAGATGAACGTGAGCCCGTTGTTGCCCGCGCCGACGATCTCCTGGTGGGCCCCCGGCCGGATCGAGAAGACCGTGCACAGCACCATGATCCCCGCGAGCAGGGAGATGGAGTTGTTGCCGAAGCCCAGGACGAAGGCGTTGATCGTGGTGTCCTCCCTCGCCCGCATGTAGGTGGCGTAGGCGAGCGCCAGGCCCCATCCCGCCCCGGTGTCCCAGGCGTTCTGGGACAGCGCCTCCAGCCAGATCCGGCTGTCGGCGAGCGCCGACCATTCGGGGGTGAAGAGGAAGGCGAGCCCGCGCTCGGCCCCCGGAAGGGTGACGGCGCGCACCGCGAGCACGATCACGAGGAGGATCAGGACCGGCATCAGGATCCGGGCGGCACGCTCGATGCCCCGGATGCCCCGGACCACCACGAAGAGGCCGATCCCGAGACCCACGATCATGGTGCCCACGGCCATCCAGGATCCGGCGTACGCCTCCCACATCGCGCCGGGCTCGGCGCCGGGGAGCTCGCCCGAGACCGCTCCCACGAAGTACCGCACGCACCACCCCGTCACCACCGTGTAGTAGAACATGATCATCGTGGCGGTGAGCACGACCCACGCCCCCATCCAGGCCCAGCTCTCCCCCATCACCGAGGCGAAGGCCCCGACCGGACCCCGGCGGGCCCCCTTCCCCAGGCCGAACTCGCACAGCAGCAGCGGCACCGACCACGCCAGCAGGAAGATCGCCCACGGGATCAGGAACGCCCCGCCGCCGTTGGTGGCGGCGATGCGGGGAAAGCGCCAGATGTTGCCGGTTCCCACCGCCATTCCGAGCATCACCAGGAGCATCCCCCACCGGCTGGAGAACCTCGGGCTCGTCTCAGACGCGCTCACGGATCATCTCCATCACGGGCTCGAAGGTGAGCTCCTCGACGCCCAGCTCCTCTCGGGCCAGAGTCTCGGCCCGGTGTCGCTGGCCGGAGGACCACGCGCTGGTGAGCAGCTCGCCGGCGCGGGGATCGCGGAACCACTCCTCGCCGAATCGTTCCCGCAGGGTCCGGTGGAGCGCGCCCGCCAGCATCCAGGCACGGAGGTAGCGTACGCAGTAGAAGTGGGGATCCACGTCCTCGAGGTAGAGCGCCTCCGGGGCCCTCGCCCCGGTCGCCTCGGTGAGCCGCTCCACGTACTCGCGGGCGCGGTCGGAGCCGGCCCCGTCCCGGTGGAGCGAGCGCTCGTAGGAGAACTTGGCGGCGTATCTCCGGATCATCACGAGGTCCCGGAACGCGGCGAACCGGGGAAAGTCCTCGATCGATCCGACGCCCACCACCCGCCGCAGGAACGGGGGGAGGTGGAGCAGGTGGTCGAAGGTCATCGCGTACGCCTCGGTCACCCCGTTGTCGCCGAGCCGACGGAACTCCATCGGACTCTCCGGATCCACGTGGGCGAAGTGGAGGGCGTGGCCCAGCTCGTGGAGGAAGGTGGCCCAGTCGTCGTGGCCGCCGTGGGGAAGGATCACCAGCTTGATCTCCTCGGGAACCCGCACCGCGGCGCAGAACGCCCGCGGGCTCTTGCCGGGGCGCTCCTCGAGGTCGAACTCGATGCGGCCCTGCGCGGTCGGATCGAGGCCCATGGCGGAGACCGTCCCCTCGATCCGCGCCACCATCTCGTCTCCGGGGAACAGCCGCTCGAAGCGGTGGCCGTGCAGCAGCCGGGCGAGATCGTGGATCCGGAGGTCCTCGAGGTCGGCCTCGGGCAGCAGCCGCCCTACGTAGTGGCCCAGCAGGTCGAGGTGCAGCTCGCGGGTCTCCTCGAGGAATGCCTCGGTGCGCCGCTCGAGCGCGTCGAAGTCGATCCCCGAGAGGCGCTCGCAGTACGCCTCGTAGCTCGCTCCCAGGAGCTCGTCGGCGACCCCGTGGGCCCTCTCCAGGGCGACGAGGTGGAGGGGGTTCAGCCGGTCCGACACGACCTCGAGGCGGGCCTTCTCGAGCCGGGCGCGCCGCCCGCGGTCCGCCTCCCGGCGAATCGCCACCGGCAGACGCCGGTAGCCGATCTCCTCCCCGTCGACGGTGGCCGTCGCGCTCGCCTCCAGGATCAGGATCTCGTCCTGCAGCTCGCGGGTGCGGTGGCCCTCGATCCCGGCGGCGAGGAACTCCCGCAGGTAGGCGCGGCGCGCGTTCTCCGGTCCCTCGCCGCCGGGCGGATCCACCCGATGGAAGGCGTCGGGCTCGAAGAGGTGCGCGAAGCGATCGTAGATCGCTGCCAGGCCGGGGTTCCCGGTCAGCCCCGCCAGCGCCCGGTACTGGGCGCGGTGGAGCGATTCGAGAAACTTCTCGACGTCCTCAGCGAGTGTAATTGGGGGCTTCCTTGGTGATCGTGACGTCGTGGGGGTGGCCTTCCAGCAACCCCGCCATCGTGACCCGCACGAACGAGGTGTCGGTTCGGAGCTCCTCGAGGTCGCCCACCCCGCAGTAGCCCATGCCCTGGCGGAGCCCGCCGATCATCTGGAAGACGCTCTCGCTCAGCGGCCCCTTGTACGGGACCCGACCCTCGATCCCCTCCGGAACGTACTTCGACTCCTGGACCGGTTCCTCCTGGAAGTACCGATCGGCGGAGCCCTCCGCCATCGCGCCCTCCGAGCCCATGCCGCGATACACCTTGTAGGTGCGCCCCTCCAGCAGGACCGTCTCGCCGGGGCTCTCCTCGGTGCCGGCGAACATCGAGCCCATCATCACCGAATCGGCACCGGCGGCGAGCGCCTTCGCGATGTCGCCCGTGTAGCGGATCCCCCCGTCGGCGATCAGCGGAACCCCCGCCGGCCGGCACGCCCGGGCGCAGTCGAGGATCGCGGTGAGCTGGGGCACGCCGATCCCCGCGATCACCCGGGTGGTGCAGATCGAGCCCGGGCCGATCCCCACCTTCACGGCGTCCACCTCGCGCTCGATCAGGTCGGCCGCCCCCTGCTCGGTGGCCACGTTCCCGGCCACGAGCTGGATCTCGGGGAACCGCTCGCGAAGGGTGGCCACCGCGTCCAGGACGCCCTCGGAGTGGCCGTGGGCGGTGTCCACGACGAGGACGTCGAGCCCGGCGTCCACCAGCGCGTCGGCGCGGGCGACGCTCTCGTCACCGGTGCCGATCGCCGCCGCGACCAGCAGCCGGCCCCGCTCGTCCTTGGAGGCGTTGGGAAACTGGCGCCGTTTCAGGATGTCGCGAACCGTGATCAGCCCTTCGAGCCGGCCCTCCTCGTCGACGATCGGGAGCTTCTCGATCTTGTGGCTCCCCATGATCGACTCGGCGCGCTCCAGCGTGGTTCCCACCGGCGCGGTCACGAGCCCCTCGACGGTCATCACGTCGCGAACGAGCCGGTCCGGATCGCGCTCGAAGAGGAGGTCCCGGTTGGTGATGATCCCGAGCAGCCGATCCTCCTCGTCGACCACGGGCACCCCGGAGATGCCGTATTCGTCCATGAGCCGCCGGGCCGCCCGGATCCGCCGGTCGGGACCGAGGGTGACGGGACTCTTGATCAGGCCGCTCTCCGACCTCTTCACCCGGTCCACCTTCGCCGCCTGATCGGCGATCGAGAGGTTCTTGTGGAGGACGCCGATTCCGCCCTCTCGGGCGATCGCGATCCCCATCCGCGCCCCGGTGACCGTATCCATCGCGGCCGACACCAGCGGGAGATCGAGTTCGAGACCCCGGGTGAAGCGGGTGGAGACGTCGGCATCCCGGGGATGGACGTCCGAGCGGCGGGGAACGAGCAGGACGTCGTCGAAGGTGAGGCCTTCGGAAATCGATTCCATGGGCGCGCCGTCGCGGGAAGAGGGGTGCGAGAAAGAGGCGGAAACTACGGAGGGCCGCGGGCCCCGTCAAACCCGGTTGCCCGCGCGCGGGACCCTCCCTATCTTGCCGGGTCCGAACCGGCGTACGCTCTTTCCCGTCACGGAAGGGGTCGCTTGTTCAACCGCATCCTGGTGCCGGTCGACGGCTCGGGTCCGGCGGCGTCCGCCGCCGAATACGCGCTCCGGCTGGCGGACTCCTTCGACTCCGACCTCGTCGCCCTCCACGTCGTCGACCTCCGCCTGATCGAGGGGCCCATGCTCCAGACCATCGGCGCGATGTGGGGCGATCTCCCCCTCCCCATCCAGCGAGGCGAGATGACGGAGTCGCTGCGGCGCCGGGGGCTGGAGATCCTCGATGATATCGAACAGCGAGCCCGAGAGAGGGGGCGTACCATCGAGACCAGGCTCGAGGTCGGCGTGGTCGCCGACATCGTCGCCGAGGCGGCGCGAGGCGTCGACCTGGTGGCGATCGGGAAACGGGGCGAGCACGCCGAGTTCGGCGAGCATCCGCTCGGCTCGACCGTGCACCGGGTCTTGCGGCGGGCGCCGAAGCCGGTGCTCGTATGCCCGGAGCGGTCGGACCCGATGGAGCTCCCGCTGGTGGCCTACGACGGCTCGGAGCACGCCACCCGGGCCCTGGAGCTCGCCGTGGCCTACGCCGAGCGGATTGGAGCTCCGCTCCACGTGGTCTCGGTCCACCCCCGCGAGGAGGAGTCGCGCCGGCTGGTGGAGGAGGCGAGCGAGTACGCCGCCGGCCACGGGCTGAACGCGGTGGCGCACCTTCGGGAGAGCGACCGCGCGAGCGAGATGGTTCTCGAGGTCGCCCGGGAGATCGGGGCCGACCTGCTCGTGATGGGAGCCTACGGGAAGGGACGCCTGCGGGAGTTCCTGCTCGGCTCGACGACCGAGGAGATCCTGGCGCGGTTCGAGCATCCGATCCTGCTCTATCGCTGACCCCGGCGAAAGGAGTCGTCCATGGAATCTCTGAGCGAGACGATATCCCGTCTGGCCCACCTGCCCCCCTCGCCGAATCCGGTGATCTCGCTGTTTCTCAACACCGGACCCGACGGGCGGGGCCGGCCGAACTTCCAGACCTTCCTCAAGAAGGCGTTCTCCGAGCGCCTCCGGTCGTTCCACGACCGGGCGGAGGCCCGGGAGCGGATCGAGGAGGACCGGGACCGGATCGTGGAGCACCTCACCGGCAACCTCGACACCGACGTGCAGGCGGTCGCGATCTACGCCTCCTCCGGAGACGATCTGTGGGAGATCCACACCTTCCGTACGGAGTTCGACGAGAACCGGCTCGTCATCGGTCCGGTGCCCCACCTCTACCCCCTCGTCAAGCTCGCCGACCAGAAGCCCCGCTACGCGGTGTGCGTCGCGAACGTCGACTACGCGCGGGTGGTGGTCTGCGGCCTGGGCGAGGTGCTGGAGGAGAAGGACTTCGAGGGCCCCGAGCCGATCGACCGGACCCGGGTCGCGAGCTGGGCGGAGGTGCGATACCAGGCGCGGATCGAGGACCACATCCAGAAGAATGCCCGCGAGATCGTCGAGCGCCTCTCCCGCATGGTCGAGGACCGCGAGATCGACTACGTCATCCTGGCCGGGGACGAGAAGACGCTCGGCGAGCTGCGCCGTCATCTCCCCCCCTCGGTCGAGGAGAAGCTGATCGACGAGGAGGCGATCCCCATCGAGGCGGCCTCCCACGAGATCCTGAAGCAGACCGTCGCCGTGGTGTCCGACGTGGAGGCGAAGAACAGCCGGCGGCTGGCCGACACCATGATCGACCGGTTCCGCTCCGGGGGCCTCGCGGTCGCGGGCCTCGAGCCCACGATCGAGGCGCTCAACCGGGAGCAGGTGGATCAGCTGCTGCTCGCCGAGAGCTTCAACGGCGAGACCGGGTGGCAGTGCCACGAGTGCCGGGTCCTCGGACGCGCGCCGAAGCCGGAGGCGTGCCCGTTCTGCGACGCGCCGGTCCCGGACGACATCGACCTGCGCGAGGCGATGGTGCGCCGGGCGGGCCGCACGGGGCGACGGGTGGAGATCGTCGAGCAGCACGAGGAGCTGCAGGCGCTCGACGGGGTGGGGGCACTTCTCCGGTACAAGGTGTGAGGGGGTTCTCGTGGCGGATTTTCCGACCTCCCGGCAGGAAGGAGGGCGCGGCGCCCTCCCGCCGGCGCTGGTGCGACCTCAGCCGCCGATCTGGGACATGGTTCCGAGAACGGGGATCTCGCCGTCCGTGAGGTCGGGGTGCTCGGCCCACTTCCGGTTCAGCTCCTCCTGGATCGCGGCAGCGATCTCCTCGTCGGAGGCGCCACCGCGAAGCAGGGGCTTCAGGTCGCACCGCTTCGGGCCGTAGAGGCAGTTGACGAAGTGGCCGTCGGCGGTGAGCCGCAGCCGGTCGCAGTCGTCACAGAAGTGGTGGCTCACGGAGGTGATGAAGCCGACCGTGCCGGCGTGGCCGGGCACCCGGTACGTGCGCGCCGGGCCGCCCTCGTAGGGAAGCCGCTCGAGGCGGTAGCCGGCGGCCTCGATCCGCTCCCTGGTCTCCTCGCCGCTGACGTACTCGGGCTGAAGGGTATTGGCATCCCCGTAGGGCATGTACTCGAGGAACCGCACCTCGATGTCGCGATCCCGGGTGAGCGCCACGAAGTCGGCCACCTCCCGGTCGTTCACGCCCCGGAGGACGACGCAGTTGATCTTCAGGGGCTCGAACCCGAGCTTCTTCGCGGCCTCGATCCCCCGCCACGCACTCTCGAAGCGGTCCCGCCGGACGATCTCGGCGTAGGTGTCGGGATCCAGCGAGTCGAGCGAGACGTTGAGCCCCTCGAGGCCCGCCGACCTGAGGGCGCGGACGTGCCGGTCGAGATGGACGGCGTTGGTCGTCATGTGGAGGCTCGCGCGAGGGCACCGGCCGTGGACCATCGCCACCAGGGTCGGCAGATCCTTGCGAGCCAGGGGCTCGCCGCCGGTGAAGCGGATCTTTTCGACCCCCCGGTCGTGGAAGATCCCCGCCAGCCGCACGACTTCCTCGAAGGCGAGGATCTCCTCTCTCTCCACCCACTCGAGGCCCTCCTCCGGCATGCAGTAGCGACACCGCAGATTGCATCGATCCGTGACGGAGATCCGGAGGTAGACGTGCGCCCGGCCGTGACCGTCGATCCAGTGGGACGTCTCGAACATGGGGTGTAACTTAACCCACCATGCCGACGGCCCGCACCCATCCCGCATGATCACGCTCAACCTTCTCCGCCCGCGGCAGGTCCGGGTGATCACCTTCGACTGCTACGGGACGCTGATCGACTGGGAGACGGGAATCTGGTCCGCGTTCCGGGAGGCGGCCGCCTCCGATGGCGTCCACCTCGACCGGGACCGGGTGCTGCAGGCGTACCACGCGGTCGAGGCGATGGTGGAGGAGGGGGAGTATCGGCCCTACCGGGAGGTGCTGATCGAGACGGCCCGCCGGACCGCGGCGGAGTGCGGCTGGTCGATCGACCGCGAGCAGGCCCGCTTCCTTCCCGAGAGCCTCCGGGAGTGGCCTCCCTTCCCCGACACCGCTCCCGCGCTCGAGCGGATGGCCGGCGACCACCGGATGGGCATTCTCTCGAACGTGGACGACGACCTGCTGAGCGCGACCTGCGAGCACTTTCCCGTGGAGTTCGACTTCCGGGTGACCGCCGACCGGGTGGAGTCGTACAAGCCCGATCTCGCCCACTTCGAGGCCGCGCGGCCGTACGTCGGCACCCCGGGCGGCTGGCTCCACGTCGCCCAGAGCCTCTATCACGACGTGGGGCCCGCGAACACCGTGGGTGTCCCGGTGGTGTGGATCAACCGCCGGACGGAGCCGTCACCCTCCGACGGTCCCGTCCCCGACCGCGAGATGGCCGATCTCCTCGATCTGGCCGACTGGCTGGAGGAACGCTAGGGCGACCGATCCGCTAAGGGCGCTCCGGCTCGATCTCCTCTCCCCACTCCTCGGCGAGCCCCATCGCGCGCTTCGCCTCCTCCACCCGGGCCGCGGCCGCCTCGACGCTGTCGATCGCGGCGAGGGTGTCGCCGGCGGACAGCGCCTCGCGCGCCCCTCGTCGGGCGGAGTCGGCGGTGGCGAGGAGGGGTCCCGGTTCGGAGGCACCGGGAACGGTACGGGCACCGGCCTGGAGCGCCGCCTCCAGATCGGCGATCTCGTGTTCGAGGATCTCGAGCTCGGTGGCGATCTCCTCGGGGGAGGAGCGGGCGAGCCCGTCGACGGCGGGGGCGGGATCCACCACGGGGCGCTCGGGCTCTTCGCCGCAGCCGGGCGCCAGCACGGCCCAGGTCATCAGCGTCACGACGGGGAGGAGTCCGGAGAGCCGGGATCGGTGGGCCGGACCGAAGGCCACGGCGAGATCACCCTTTCGCGGAGCGCTCGAGGGCTTCGAGGATCTCGCTCTTCTTGTATCGGCGTCGGTTGGTCGGAGTGTAGTACACCTTCACCCCGTACTCCGAGAGACGACCGTTCTTCTCCAGCCTCCGGAGCGTGCTGATCGATACCCCCAGAAGGCGCGCGGCCGCCCCGATACGCAAGAACAGAGGGTCGGGCTCCGAGCCCGCGTCGTTCTGCTGCGGCATCCGGCGTTCCTTTCCGTGGAGAGAGAAAGCTTTTCGTCCGGGAAGAGAGGTCGACCCATTATACGGGAAATCCCCGAAGGTGGTCAATTGCCGCCCTTTCTTCCCCGCCCGCGAGGGAACCCGCGTCAGGAGTAGCCGAGCTCCTCGAGCCGCTCCTCGTCCATCCCGAAGAAGTGGCCGATCTCGTGGAGCACCGTGATGCGGACCTCGTCGACCACCTCCTCCTCCGTCCCGCACCACTCCAGCAGGGGGCGGCGGAAGATGGTGATCCGGTCGGGCAGCAGGACGTCGTCGTGAAACCGCTCGGTCAGAGGGGTGCCTTCGTACAGGCCGAAGAGGGTGTCCTCGGGATCGTCGGGGTCCATCCCCATCTGCTCGAGGAGGTCGGCGTCCGGTTCCTCGGCGATCACCACGCCGACGTTGTCGAGATGTCCCTGAAACTCCGCGGGAAGCCGGTCCAGCGCCCGGGCCACGAGCTCCTCGAAGCGATCCGGCGGAACGGAGAGCACGGCGCGCCTCGCGAGCTCCCGCTCAGGCGGTGGAGCCGCCGCCGAGGTCGGAGGCCATGAGCTTGTCGGCGTACGGCGCCACGATCGGCATCCGCCACATCTCCCCGGAGTATCCCTTGATGAGGCAGATCACCCAGATGACGAAGCCGCCGAGGAAGATCACGAGCCAGATCAGCAGGCTGCCGATCGCTCCGAACACGGGGACGACGGTGGACAGGATCGTCGAGAGGATCGTGAACACGACCCACAGGACGATCCACGCGATGCCGAAGACCGTCGACTGGGCGGCGTGCCACCGCACCACACGATTCGCCTTCTCGATCAGCAGGAAGATGATCCCCGTGATCGGCGGCACCAGGTAGGCGAGCAGGCCCGCCAGCTGGGGATCGAGACCGCTCGACTGGGCGGACGGCGGGGGTGGCTGCGACGGGGGTTGCTGCTCCATTCGACCTCCTCGGCTGGGTACGCAAGGGACGCGGGCACGATACCGAAAAACCGCGGGCGTGTCGAGGGGCCCTAGGTCTGCCCCCCACCCGGCCAGCGGACCAGCCGCCCGGCCAGGTCGGCCACCAGGGGGAAGCGCCACGGCTCGCCGGAGGCCCCCCTGATCAGGCAGACGACCCACACGGCCAGGCCGGTCAGCAGAAGGCCGGCCCACAGAAGCGGCGCCAGGAGGAAGAGGAAGGCAGCGGGCTCGTGGCCCCCGTACGCACCGGCGAAGGCGGTTCCCATCACCAGAGCGACGAAGAGGACGTAACCCACGACCCCGAGCACGAACCCGCCGATCCCGAGCACGACCGACTGGGCCGCGTGCCACCGGACGATCTCGCTCCGCTTCTCCAGCAGAAGAAGGACCAGCCCGGTAATCGGGGGGATCAGATACGCGAGAAGGCCGCCGACCCGGGGATCCAGGCCGCTGCTCGCGGGGGTCTCGCCGGTGGACGTGTCCGGTTCCTCCATCGACGTTGACGATAAGGGGTCCGGGACGCTCCGGCACGGCGCCGCTTTCGCCTCCGACCCGCTTTCCGGCCCCGGAGGAGCCGGATAGGTTGCACCCCGTGAATCGCTTCTTCCGGCTCGACGAGCGCGGCACCACCTGGCGGCGCGAGGCGGTCGCCGGGACGACCACCTTCGCCACGATGGCGTACATCATCGTGGTGAACCCGAAGATCCTCGAGGCCGCCGGCATGCCGTTCGGCCCGGCGATGGTCGCCACGATCGTGAGCGCCGCCTTCGGAACCGCGCTGATGGGCGTGTACGCGAACCGTCCCTTCGCGATCGCCCCCTACCTGGGCCAGAACGCGTTCGTCGCCTTCACGGTGGTCCAGGGGCTGGGCTACTCGTGGCAGACCGCCCTCGGGGCGATCTTCATCGGCGGGGTGCTTTTCGCCCTGCTGTCGCTCTTCCACGCCCGGGCCTGGCTAGCCGCTGCGATCCCGGAGACGCTCAAGGTGGCCTTCGCGGTGGGCATCGGCCTCTTCCTCGCCTTCATCGGGCTGTCGACGATCGGGATCGTGGGGCCGGGAAGCGGCGGGGCTCCGGTCCAGGTGGGCGACTTCCACGACCCGGGCGTGCTTCTCGCCTTCGCGGGATTCGCGGCGATCGTGCTGCTGATGTGGCGGGGCGTCCCGGGGGCGCTGCTGATCGGCATCCTCGCCACCGCCACGGCGGCGTTCGCCCTCGGCCTCTCCGCGCCACCCGAGGGATGGATCGCGCCGCCACCCGATCCGGGACCCACCTTTCTCGCGCTCGACGTGTCCGGCGCGCTCACCTGGGGGTTCCTCTCGGTGGTCCTGACGATCTTCGTGCTCGACCTCGTCGACACCATCGGTACCCTGGTCGGCCTGGGGCTGAAGGCCGACCTCCTGGACGAGCGGGGGCGTCTCCCGGGGATCGACCGGGCCCTCCGCTCCGACGCCCTCGCCACCGTGGTGGGATCGCTGCTCGGGACCACCACCTGCGGCACCTTCATCGAGTCGGCCGCCGGGATCGAGGCCGGCGGGCGCACCGGCCTCGCCTCGGTCGTCACCGCGGCGTGGTTCCTGGCGGCGCTCTTCTTCGCCCCGATCCTCTCGGCGGTTCCCGCCGCGGCCTACGGGCCGGCGCTCGTCGTGGTGGGGATGCTCATGCTGGAGCCCGTCACCCGGCTCCGGTTCGACGACCTGACGGAGACCGCGCCGGCCTTCCTCACGATCGCCCTGATGACCTTCACCTACGACCTCGGGGTGGGCCTCACCGCCGGCTTCGCGAGCTGGGTGGGGTTGAAGGTCCTCACCGGGCGGGTCGACGAGGTCCCGGCCGGGATGTGGGTCCTGGGCGCGCTGTCGGCCCTCTTCTACGTGCTCTACCCCTACTGAGGCGGGTCGGCGACCGCTTGATCGACGGCGATCGGGATCGCCGGGTCCTCCACGAACCGGCGTTGGAGCTCGTAGGCGATCCGCTCCAGTGGAATGTCGCGATAGCGCCCCCCATTCTCGATCCAGCCGCGCACGTACCGCTCCACGAACCCCCGGATGCCGAGCAACCGGTACTGAGCGACGTGGACCAGCTCGTGGAACAGGAGCGGGAGGTTGGCACGGGGTGGGATCCGCTCCAGCAGGAGGATCGTGTCGTCGAAGGCGATCCCCTGGATCCTCCCGCCGGTCAGCGGGAGGTCGAGGCCGAGCCTCCCCAGGGCGGACAGGAGCGAGGGCGGCTCGATCGCCGGGACGCGACGCACCCGGGCCCGGTCGAGCACCTCCCCCGCGAAGTGGGGCTCCAGCGCGGATCGCTCGGCCGGCCCGATCGGGCTCGCCCCGGGGCGGTGCGCCCTCCGCCGCGAAGCCACCCACCGGGCGGCCCACGGGATCGCGACGGCCGCCAGGGGCGAGGCCAGGGTGGAGCTCCAGGTCACGGTCGGGGATCTCCGCCGGGGCGGGCCGCTCAGGCGTAGGTGTGCCGGGGACCCCCGCCCCCCTCGGGCGGAACCCAGAAGATCACCCCGTAGGGGTCGCGGATGTCGCACGTCTTGCAATGGACGCAGTTGGACGGGTTCAGCTTGAGGTCGCCCAGCTCCCACTCGTACACGTGGGCGGGGCAGAACTGGACGCACGGATTGCCGTACTCCTCGGTGCACCGGCTCCGGCAGATCTCGGTGTCCAGCACGACGAGGTGGCTCGGCTGATCCTCGTCGTGGGTGGCGCCGGACTCGTACACGTCGGTCAGCTTGTCGAAGGTGAGCGTGCCGTCCCAGGTGCTCGGCTCGGGGGGCTCGGGGTTCCCGGTTCCGTAATGTTCCTCGAGGGTCTCGTACCCCTCCGGGTCGGGCTCGCTGGGGAGCCCGTCCGCCCAGTCGCGGCCGCCCAGGAGCCACTGCATCCCGACCCGCGCCATGCCGACCCATCGCCCTCCCCCGGCCATCGCCTGGTGGACGTTCCGGACCTTCCGCAGGTCCTTTCCGATCATCTCCGACTCCCGGACGGCGCGATCGTACGGCTCCAGCCCGGCCCGCGAGACGTCACCCTCCTCGAGGGCCTCGACGATCGTCTCGGCGGCCAGCGCCCCGCTCTTCATCGCCAGGTGGATCCCCTTGAGCCGCTGGCTGTTCAACAGCCCCGCCGCGTCGCCGCACAGCACCGCGCCATCCACCGCCAGGGTGGGGATCGCGTACCAGCCGCCGATCGGGATCGCCTTGGCGCCGTACTCGATCATCTCGCCGCCGTCGAGAAGCTCCCGCACGACCGGATGGGTCTTCCACAGCTGGAACTTCCGGTGCGGGTCGAAGCGGGGGTCGGCGGCGTCGAGGCCGCCCACGTGACCCACCGAGACCATCGAGTCGGGGAGGTGGTAGATCCAGCCGCCGCCGAACTCGTCCGGCCCCAGCGGCCACCCCAGGGTGTGCACCACGGTGCCCTCGGCGTGTCGGGCGGGGTCGATCCGCCAGATCTCCTTCACGCCGGTCTCGTAGGTCTGCGGATTGGCTCCCTCGAGCCCGAGGCGTCGGACGATCTCCTTGGTGAGGTTGCCCCGCACCCCGTCGCAGATCACCGTCACCTTCGCCTTCAGGTCGTAGCCGGGCTCGTAGTTCGGCTTCGGTTCCCCGTTCCGGTCGATCCCCTGGTCACGGGTCTGGACCCCCGTCACCCGCTCGCCGTCGTACAGGAGATGGTCCGCGGCGAAGCCGGCGAAGACGTCGACCCCGCCGAACTCCTCGAGCCGCTCGGCCATCCACTTGCAGACCTGGGCCAGCGAGACGATCCGCTTCCCCTCGTTCCGGAACATGGGGGGGACGATCGGGGCGGCCACCTTCCGGGAGCCGGTGAGATACCAGAAGGCGTCCTCGGTGACGGGGGTGGAGACCGGGATGGCGCCGAGGTCCGCGTCCGGGAGCAGCTCCTCCAGCGCGCCCGGATCCATCACCCCGCCGGACACCTGGTGGCCCCCGAACGAGGCGGCCTTCTCGAGCAGCATCGCCGAGATCGAGGCGTCGCGCTCGGCGACGAGCTGCGCCAGCCGGATCCCGCAGGCCAGCCCCGCCGGCCCGCCGCCCACGATCAGCACGTCGACCTCCATCTCCTCGCGCCCGACGTCCGGACGGTTCAGGGTGACGAGCGGAAGCTCGATCCTGGCGGAGGGCGGCCTCGGGTCGGGTTCGTCGGTGCGGCGCGGCTCGAACGTCATGGAGGGGTACGGTAGCCACCGGGATCGGCCGAGGCAACGCGGCCGGACGGGCCGCTGCACGGCCTCACGGGCCACCATCCGGCGGTCCGCCCGGCCGAAAACCCTTATGATGAGGGAGTGTGAAGCGTTCAGGGACCTCGGCCCGGAGGAGCCATGCACGAAACGACCGGAGACGCCGCCCCGACACCGATCCGCCGTCCGACCAGCCGCCTCGCGCTGCTCGGCTTCGCCCTCGCGGTTCTCGCCGCTCTCGCCGCGATGGCGTCCGGCCTCGGGTACCGGTGGGGGTTCTGGGGGCTGGGGGCCGCGTTCACCACGCTGAAATGGGCCGCCTACGGCGGCGTCGCCGCCGCCGGGGTCTCCCTGCTCGGGGCGATCTCGACCCGGGCGGGCGCCCGGCGCGGCGGGCTCGCCCTCGCCGTGCTCGGCCTCGTCGTCGGGCTCGTGACCGCCTGGGTGCCGTGGCAGTGGCGGCAGAGGGCGGAGCGGGTGCCGCCGATCCACGACATCACCACCGACACCGCGGACCCGCCCCTCTTCGAGGCGGTGATGCCGTTGCGGGAGGACGCGCCGAACCCGTCCGCCTACGGCGGCGACTCGATCGCGCGGATGCAGCGGGAGGCGTACCCGGGGATCGAGCCGCTCACGCTGGAGGCGGGGCCGGAGGAGGCGTTCGACCGGGCCCTCGAGGCCGCGCGCGAACAGGGATGGGAGATCCACGCCGCCGATCCGGACGAGGGGCGGATCGAGGCGACCGACACCACCTTCTGGTTCGGCTTCGAGGACGACGTCGTGGTCCGGGTCACCCCCGCCGACGGGGGGAGCCGGATCGACGTCCGCTCGGTGAGCCGGGTGGGACGCAGCGACGTGGGGACGAACGCGGAGCGGATCCGGGAGTACCTCGACGCGGTACGCCGGACGGGGTGACCGCTACTCGGCCGGGTGCGCGGGCCGCCAGGCGCCGCGCCATCCGTGCCGCTGCACCGCCCCGGCGCGCTCCCTCAGCCACACCACCCCGTCGTCGAGCAGCGAGTAGATCGTCGGGATCACGAGCAGGGTGAGCAGGGTCGAGGTGGTGAGCCCGCCGATCACCGCGATCGCCATCGGCTGGCGCAGCTCGGCCCCCTCGGAGACCCCGAGCGCGATCGGGGTCACCCCGAAGATCACCGTGAGGCTCGTCATCAGGATCGGCCGCAGCCGCACCGGGCCCGCCTCCTTCAGCGCGGCCTCCCGGTCCCGCCCCCGCTCCCGCAGCTGGTTGGTGTAGTCGACGAGCAGGATCGAGTTCTTCACCACCAGCCCGATCAGCAGGATCAGCCCGATGAACGAGTAGAGGTTGAGCGACATCCCGGTCACGAGCAGCAGCCCGAGCGCGCCGATCGCCGCAAGCGGCACCGCCATCAGGATCGTGAACGGGTGGACGAGCGACTCGAACTGGCTCGCCAGCAGCATGTAGGTGATCACCGTCGCCAGCATCAGGGCGAACAGCAGCGAGGCGAAGGTGCGCTGGAACGTCTCCGAGGCACCGGTCACCGCGGTGGAGTATTCCTCGGGGAGGATCTCCTCCGAGATCCGGTCGGCCGCCCCCACCGCCTCGCCCAGCGAAGTGCCCTCCTCGAGGTTGCCGACGATCTTGATCGCCCGCTGGCGGTCGCGGCGATTGATCACGTTGATCCCCGTCCCCTCCTTCAGCGATACGACGTTGCCGAGCCGGACGAGCTCGCCGCCGCTCGTGCGGGTGGCGAGCCTGGCGATGTCGAGCGGCTGGTTCCGCTGGGTCTCGTCGAGGCGGACCCGGACGTCGTAGCGGTGGCCCCCCTCCTTGTAGATCGTCGCCTCCCGGCCCCCGATCAGGACGTTGATCACGTTCGCCACCGCGCCCACGTCGACGCCGAGCCCGGCCGCCTTCTCGCGGTCCACCTCGACCCGCACCTCCGGCTTCTGCAGCCGCATGTCGGTCCGGGTGCCGACGAGGCCGGGAACCTCCTCGTCCAGGCGCGACATCAGGGTGTTCGCGTAGCCGTCGAGCTCGGCGAGCTCCGGGCCCTGGATCACGTACTGGAACGGCTCGCTGTCCCCTCCCTCGGTGAAGGCGCTTCCCAGAGGGGAGACGAAGGCGCGCACCCCGGGCACCGCGTTGAGGCGGCCCCGCAGGGCGTCCATCACCTCCCGCTGGGAGCGGTCCCGATCCCCCGGCTCCACCAGCCGCACGAACATGAGCCCGCTGTTGGTTCCCCCGAAGAGCCCGACCGCGGAGAAGAACCCCCGCACCTCCGGGACGGCCGCCACGATCCCCTCGAGGCGCTGCTGCTTCTCGTCGGTCCGCGCCAGCGAGCTCTCGACGGGCGTTTCGCTGAAGACGATGAAGGCCGACTCGTCCACCTGCGGGGTGAGCTCCTTCGGGAGGAAGACGAGGCACCCCAGCCCGATCGCCGTGGCGGCCGCCGCGAGCCCGATCGTCGACCACCGGTGCTCCAACACCCAGTCGAGTCCCTCCCGGTAGCGGGCGTCGATCCAGTCGAGTCCCTCGCCGATCTTCGCGAACAGCACGTTGCGCCGCCGCTCCTCGTGTTGGAGGAACCGCGAGCACAGCATCGGCGTCAGGGTGAGGGCGACGAGGAGCGAGAGGAGGATCGCCACGGCCACCGTCACCCCGAACTGGAAGAGGAACCGGCCGACGATCCCCTCCATGAACGCGACCGGGAGGAAGACGGCCGCGAGCGAGAACGTGGTGGCGATGATCGCCAGCGCGATCTCGCTCGTGCCGACCGAGGCCGCCTCCTTCGGCGGCTTCCCCTCCTCCATGTGCCGGTAGACGTTCTCCAGCACCACGATCGCGTCGTCGATCACGATCCCGACCGCGAGCGCCAGCGCCAGGACGGTGAAGGTGTTGAGCGTGAAGCCGAACGCCTCCATGAACCCGAAGGTCCCGATCAGCGACGTCGGGATGGCGAGGCCGATGATCACCGTCGAGCGCCAAGAGCGGAGGAACAGCAACACCACGATCATCGCGAAGAAGGCACCGTAGAGCAGCTCCTTCTGGGCGTCGGGGCGCGCGCCCGCGAACCCCCCCGCGGCCGCCCAGGCGCGATGGGA
>JAWVZN010000027.1:0-31071 GCA_033722155.1 Gemmatimonadota bacterium
CCGTGGACCTGGGGCATGCACCGGATCGAGTAGGGATCCTGCACCCGGCCGCAATCCTTGTGGGAGTCGCCGATCTCGCTCGTCTCCCCGAGCAGGGATCGGAGCCGGGCGGCCGACTCCACCTGGCCGGGGTGGGGACGGGCGGTGTGGATCTCCTCCCGCAGGGCCGAGCGGGTGCCCCGCATCGCCTCCAGCGAGAGCGCCCCGGACACCTCGGCGGCCTCCACCAGCCGCTCGGCGTCGAGCAGGGTGAGCGCCCCGACCGCGGTCATCAGCTGGGTGCCGTTCACCAGCGAGAGGCCCTCCTTCGCCTCCAGCCGGATCGGCTCGATCCCGTGGTCGGCGAGCACGGCGGCGGCGGGCACCCAGCCGGCGGAGCCGTCGGGACCCTTCCGCCACACCTCTCCCTCCCCGATCAGCAGGAGCGCGAGGTGGGCCAGCGGCGCCAGGTCCCCGCTCGCCCCCACCGATCCCTGAGCGGGCACCCGCGGGTGGATCCCCGCGTCGAGGATCTCCAGCAGCCGCTCGCACACGACCGGCCGGACCCCGCAGCGGCCCCCGGCCAGGGTGTTGGCGCGCAGCAGGGCCATCGCGCGCACCACGTCGGCGGCCAGCGGGTCGCCCACGCCGGCGGCGTGGCTGAACAGGAGGTTGCGCTGCAGCCCGCGGATGTCCTCGGCGTCGATGGCGGTGTCGCTCAGCCGCCCGAAGCCGGTGGTCACCCCGTAGACGGCGCGCCCCTCCTCGAGCGCCCGCTCGACCACCGCGCGGGAGGCCTCCATCCGCTGCCTCGCCTCGGGCGCCAGGCGGACCCGCGCGCTCCCCCGGGCCACCCGCTCGACGTCCTCCAGCGAGAGGCTCGTCCCGTCGACGAGGACGGGCTCACTCACGGCGCACCCGGTAGGGGACCTCGAGGTCGGGGATCTCGCGCAGGTACACCTGGAAGGAGATCAGCACCCGGTCCTGCGGCTCGGAGGGGAACAGGTTGATGCTCAGGTTCGCCTGCCAGTCGTGGAGATCGCGCACGAGCGAGAGGGTCTGCCCCTGCAGCTCGCCGTCGGTGATGTTGTAGGTGGTCCGGTAGTTGAGGCTCCAGTTCGGGCTCGGCAGCATCTGGGCCCGGATCCCCAGGCTCTGGCGGTTGCCCTGCCCGCTCCGGGTGCGGTTCCAGCTGTGGGTGAGCGAGAGCGACCACGGGCCGAACCCCTCGGTGCCGGCCGCCCGGCCGGCGGCGAGGTTCTGCCGCGCCTCCTCGTCCTCTTCCTCCCCGCCCCGCCCGGCGACCACCCTGTCGGCCCCCTCCAGCACGCCGCGTCGCCGACTCACCGAGACGCCGCCTCCCTGGCCCCGGATCGAGAAATCGGTGTTGATGCTTCTCAGAAACGGCGAGAAGCTGTCCTCGTCGTCCTCGCCGCTCCCCTGCTCGACCAGCTCGTGGTTGAACGACATCGTGACGTCGAAAGCCCTTCCGAGGTCCGAGGTGAGGCGGGTGCTCAGGCTTCCGAGGCCGATCTGCCCCGCCTCGAGCTCCTCGCGGATGTCCCAGCTCAGCGAGTTGACGACGCTCAGGAGCCGAAGGACGCGGGTTTCCTGCTCCTCCTCTTCCTCGTCGGCCTGGTCGGCCTCCTCTTCCTCGACGTCGGCCCCCTCGTCCGCCCGCTCCTCTCGCCCGACCCCTTCGTCCCGGTCCTCCTCCTCGCCCGGCTCTTCCCCGTCTGCTTCTTCTTGCTCCTCTTCCTCCTCCTTGCGGACCGGCACCTTCACTTCGAAGTCGTTGGTGAGGTTGAAGCTCGCCGTGAACGACTCGCGCGAACCCCCGAATCCGTCCGCGTCGGCCTCCGAGCCAAAGAGGTGCGGCTCGGGCGAGTAGTTGATCCCCACGGTGGGCGACACGGTGTGGCGCATCGCGGTGAACCAGGGGCCGGGCACCGAGCGGAAGATCCGGAAGAACCGGGTGTTCATGTTCACGCTGCTGGTGAGACGCCCCTGGCCTCCGAACGACTCCTCCTCGGCGAGCTGGTCGTTCCGGAGGGTGGTGTTGTAGGTGAGCGAGGGCGTGGTGTTGATCACGCCGAAGAAGTCCAGCGGGCCGTTCAGGCTGAACCGGGCCGCGGCCCGCTGCTGGTTGACGACGGTCTCGCGCTCGGTCTCGATCTCGTTGCCGAGGCTGTCGGTGGGAATCCGGCCCAGGGGGTTGCCCAGGCTGTCCACCGGGGCTCGGGAGAGCCGCGCGAGAAACGAGGCATTCGCGCTGTAGCGAAGCCGTTCGTACCACGGGCGATCGCCGGTCGCCTCCGGAGCCGCTTCCCGCCCTCTTTCGGGGGCACCCCACAACGGCCGCTGGTTGATCGACAGCCGGAGGTTGGGCAGCTCGAAGTCGATCCGGTCCGACTCGACCTGGAAGTCGGCGTTGGCGCCGGCGACCAGCGAGCCCCAGTCGAAGCGGGTGCTGTAGCTCCCGGCCGATCGGAAGGAGCGCTGGAGGATCTCGTCGGGGTCGAACGAGTTTCGCCGCAGGAACCGTCGGCTGTTCGACCAGTTCACGTCCACGGACGCCCGGCTGTCGAGCCCGAAGGTGTGGCTGTGGGAGTAGCGGATCCGGCGCGAGCTCGAGTCGTCGAGACGGTTCCACACCTGCTCCACGCTCAGGTCGCCCCGGAACTCGTGGCGCACCTGGTAGCGGAGGTCGCCGCGGAGGATGAAGCGGGACTCCGTGTACACGTCCGCCGCCACCTTCGCGTCGGCGTACCGGTTGATCGCCCAGTAGTAGCCGAGGTCCCGGACGTTTCGCTCGCGGCCGCTGCCGAACAGCAGGGTGCTGATGCCGATCGCCGGACGCAGAAAGCCCGAGCTTCGACCCCGGATCACGGGCTCCACCCACCACGGCAGGTAGAAGACCGGGATGTCCGAGAAATACAGCACGACCGGGCGGGCCACGATGACGTCGTCCTGGCGGAGCTTGATCTCGTCGGACCGGAAGGTGTAGTGGGCGTCCTCGAGCTCGCAGGTGGTGAAGTAGCCCTCGGACAGCATGAAGGTGGAGGCGCCCACCTTGTTCATCTGCGCCGCGTCGAGGATCCACGGCTGGTAGACGGTGCGCCCCCCGCCGATCCTCCCGCTCCTGCGCTCGAGGTCGTACACCACGTCGGTGCCCTGCGTCTGGGAGCCTTCCTCCTGGATGTCGGTCAGACCGAAGGTGGCCACCGCGTCCGTCCCCCGCTCGTAGTAGAGCGAGTCGGCGGTGAGCTTCGCCTGTCCCCGCGCCACCGACGCTCCCTCGAACGCCTCGACCACGCCCTCGCGAGGGCGATAGAGGATCCGCTCGGCGCTCAGCTGCGTGGCCGCCTGCTCGGCGGCGGCATCACCCTGGAGGACGATCACCTCGGTCTGGGGATAGAAGACGAGTCTGCGGCCCCGGTAGGTGATCGCTCCCTCGCCCATCTCCGCGGTGTCGGGCTGGCCCACCAGCCTCTCGTAGAGGGGATCGGGCGCGGGGGGCTGGCCCTCACCGCCGCCCGTCGGGGCCTCGCCACGGGTCTCCCGGACGGGCCGCAGCTCGCCCCGCTCCTCGCGCCTGCGGTCGCGCATAACTCGCGCGGCGCGGTAATCCTCCGTGATCGCGATCGAGTCCTCGGCCGTCTTCGCGTTCTCGAGCAACTCCTCGAGCGAGGGCATCGGCTCCTGGGCCCGTGCCGCCGGGGGAGCGGTGGCGAGCGCCGCCAGCACGGCGGAGGCGACGAGCCAGCCCCGGGGACGACCCCACCGGCCGGGGAAGCGGCGATCACGCATCACCGGGCTCCAGTGGCAGCTCCGATTGCGCACGGCTCTCCCGACTCTGCCTCTCGCGCCTCCGCTCGATCAGCGAGGCGACCGCCACGCTCGCCTCGAACAGCAGGTAGAGGGGCACCAGCATCAGCGCCATGCTCACGATGTCGGCCGGGGTGATCAACGCCGAGAGGATCGCCATCGCGGCGATCGTGTGGCGCCGGTAGCGGCGCACCGTGCGCGGCGAGAGGATCCCGACGTAGGTGAGCACCAGCACCACGAGCGGGGTCTCGAAGACGATCCCGAAGACCACCGTCATCCGCATGGCGAAGGAGAAGTACTCCCCGATCGTGATCACCGGCTCCAGCGCCCCCGTGGCGAAGCCGAGGAAGAAGCGGAGCGCGAAGGGGAGCACCACGAAGAACGAGAGCGCGGCGCCGAGCACGAAGAGGCCCACCGAGGAGACGAGGGCGGGCACGAACACCTTCTTCTCCCGCTCCATCAGCCCCGGCGCGACGAAGCGCCAGAAGTGATAGAACACCACCGGCAGGGCGAACACGACGCCCACGAAGATCCCCACCTTGAGGGTGACCATGAACGGTTCGGTGGGGTGGAGGTACGCCAGCCGCCCGGTCTCCAGCAGGGGGCGGACCGGCCCGGTGAGGAACTCCAGCACGTCGAACGTGGTGGTCGCCCAGAAGCCGACGCCCGCCCCTACGGTGAGGGCGGCCAGGCTCCACAGCACCCGCATGCGCAGCTCCTCGAGGTGCTCGAGGAACGACATCGTCGCTTCGGGATGGCGCGGGTCGGCCATGGCGGACGGGCACCCCCGGAGTCAATCCCCCGACGGCTCGCTCGCCTCCCCGGATCCGGCCGCGGCGGGCTCCTCGTCCTCTTCCGTCGCCTCCTGCTCGGAGAGCCCCTTGAGCTCGTCCATGAACTCGGTGACGTCCTGGAACTGGCGGTAGACGGAGGCGAAGCGGACGTAGGCGACCTGATCGACCTGCTGGAGCTCCTCCATCACCTGCTCGCCCAACCACTCGGTGGGGACCTCGATCGTGCCGAGCTCCTCCATCCGCTCCTCGATGCGGTCGACGACCCCCTCGATCGTCTCGACGTTGACGGGCCGCTTGGTGCAGGCCGTGACGATGCCGAGCAGCAGCTTCTGGCGGTCGTAGGGCTCGCGCCGGCCGTCCCGCTTCACCACCTGACGGGGGACGAGCTCGATCGACTCGTAGGTGGTGAAGCGCTCGCCGCACGCGGTGCACTCCCGCCGGCGCCGCACGGCGCGCCCCTCGCGGCTCGACCGGGTGTCCACCACCCGGTCGTCCCGCGAACCGCAGAACGGGCAACGCACGCTAGCCGCCCAGCTCCCGGCGCGCCGCCTCGGCCTCCGAGGAGTCGGGATAGCGGTCGATGAGCTCGCGGTAGGAGGCTCGAGCGCGCTCGGTTTCGCCGAGGGCCCGCCAGGCGTCGCCGATCTTGCGCAGCGCGAGGGGTGCCTTGGCGCTCTCGGGCCACCGCCGCGGCACCGGCCGCAGCGTCTCGATCGCTTCCCGATAGCGCCCCTGGTCGTAGGACACGATCCCGAGCCAGTAGGCGGCGTCGGGCGCGGAGAGCCCGTCGGGGAAGCGGCGCAGGTACTCCTCGAACCCCTGGCGGGCGAGCTCGAGACGCCCCTGCTGGTAGTCGGTGACCGCGGCGTTGTAGAGCGCCAGCGGGTCGACCTCGCCGCGCTCCTCCCCTTCCATCGCGGTGGTGTCGGCCGGCTCGGGCCGGGGAGGCGGCCGTCGGCGGAGCTGCTCGATGCGGGTCTCGGTGCCCCGTACCGCGCTCTCCAGCGCGTTCAGCCCGCGGCGCACCGCGCCGAGGTCGGCCTTGAAGTCCGCCCGGATCCCCTGGAGGATCTCCTGGAGCCGCTGCATCGTGGTCTCGAGCGAGACGACCCGCCGCTCCAGCGCGTCCTGGCGCTCGAGGATCCGCCGGTTCTGCTCGTTCAGCTCCTCCACGGAGCCGCGGGTGGCGCAGGCGCCCGCCGCCAGGGCCAGCCCGAGGGCGATCGCGGCAACCGCGGGCGTCGGAAGCCCGCTCCTCACGACCCGATCGGGACGAACTCGTCGCGCCGGTTCCGCGACCAGGCCGCCTCGTTGGAACCCTCCACCGCGGGGCGCTCCTCGCCGTAGCTCACCGTGGTGAGGCGGTCGCCGTCGATGCCGAGGTCGATCAGGTAGCTGCGGGCCGACTCCGCCCGCCGCTCGCCGAGCGCGAGGTTGTACTCCACCGTGCCCCGCTCGTCGGCGTGGCCCTCGATCCGGACCCTCAGCTCCGGGTAGGTGCGGAGGACCTCCGCCTTCCGCTGCAGCTTCTCCCGCGCGGAGGGCTCGAGCTCCGACTCGTCGAACGCGAAGTAGATCGGCTCGCGCAGCTCGGCCATCGCCCGCTCCCGCTCGGCCCGGGCACGCTCCTCGGCGCGCCGCCGCGCCTCCTCCTCGGCGTCGCGATCGGTGGTGGTTGCGGTCGGCTCGGTGCGATCACGCGGCTCGGTCTCGGGGGTCTTCTTGCCCCCGCACCCCAGCAGCGCGACGGTGGCGAGCGCAGCGATCCCCAGCGTCAGAGGCGTGCGTCCCTTCATGGGCCCTCCATCTCGTTGGATGCCGTCGGCACAGGTGCAGCTACGAACACGAAAGATAGCCCCGTCGTTGCGGGATTCAACGATCCGGGCCGCCGAGCCGGGGCGACCAGCTCGGGCTCACGTAGGCCCCGCCGCGGGTGGTGCGCCGCACGTGGCCGCCGTCCCAGTCCATGGTGTAGATGTCGGATCCGCCGTGGCGGGTGGAGCTGAAGGCGATGTGGAGTCCGTCGGGCGACCACGAGGGATCCTCGTTCTCCCCGACCGAGGTGAGCACCCGGCGGCTCGAGCCGTCGACGCCGATCGTGACGATCTGGAACCGGCCGCCGATCCGCTCCACGTACGCGATCCGGTCGCCCAGCGGCGACCACGCCGGCGAGTGGGCCTCCCCCCCGAAGGTGAGCTGCCGGAGGTTCGCCCCCTCGGCGTCCATCGCCCAGATCTGGCTCCGGCCGGTCCGGTCGGACTCGAAGACGATCTGCCGGCCGTTGGGCGACCACGAGGGCGCGGTGTCGATCCCCAGGTTGTAGGTGAGCCGGCGGAGGCTCCGGGCGCCGCGGTCGAGCGCGTAGATCTCGGCGTTGCCGTCCTTGGTGAGGGTGAGCGCGAGCCGCGTCCCGTCCGGCGACCACGCCGGCGCCATGTCGAGCCCCTCGTGGGAGCTCACCGCCCGGGCCCTCCCGCCGCCGGCGGCGGCGCAGTACAGGTCGGGATCGCCGGTGGCGAAGGAGGTGAAGCAGATCTCCCGTCCCGAGGGGTGCCAGTCGGGGGTCATCGAGATCGTGTCGAGGCGGGTCACCCGGACCGGCTCGTGGCCGTCGTAGTGGATCGTGTAGATCTCCTTGTCTCCGCGCCGCCGGCTGGCGAAGGCGATCTTCGTCTGGGCGATCCCCTCCTCGCCGGTCAGCTCCTTGATGATCCGGTCGGAGAGGGCGTGCACGGCGGCGCGGAAGCCCGGCGAGCCGGCCGCCGGCAGGGCGAAGGAGATCTCCCGGATCGGGCGGGCGAAGGGGACGTTGTGGATCTCGAGCGCCCCGCGGAAGCCCGCTCCCGTGGGGTCGAGCGTGCCGGTCACCAGGTACTCGGTCCCGAACACCGCCCACGCCTCGTAGTCCACCCCGGAGCGCTCCACCACCCCCGGGTTGCCCTCGAGCACGTCGAAGCGGAGCGAGTACTCGAGGTCGAAGGCGAGGATCCCCGCCATCGTGGTCGCGGCGGCGGAGGCGGGCTCGAGGTCGTCGATCGCGATCTCGATCGCGTCGTCCACGTAGCCGCGGATGCCGAGGGTGACCTCCTGCTGGGCGGCGGCCGGGGCGGCCAGCAGCAGCGCGGCGACGAGCGCGGCGATCGGGGGGATTGCGCCTCTCATGCGCACTCCGGCGTGAGGGGGTCGATCCACTCTCGAGAGAAGTCGGTGGGTCCTGCTACCCGAGAGCCCGGAGGTCGGTTCCGGACGCCGCTCGTCGATCCGTTCCCGGGCGCCAGTCGTCGCACGACACGCCCACCTCGCGCTCCTCGAGCGGGTCCTCCCGTTGCGGGCCGACGTTTCGGCCTGCGACGCGACCTGCGTCGCGCTCGCGGAGCGACTCGGCGCCGATCTGCTGACCTCCGACCGCCCGCTTCGCAGAGCCGTGACGAACCACACCTCCGTCGGGATGGCTTGACGGGACCGATGGCCTGTCGCTCTGACCTCTACTGGCGCTCCACCCCGGTGTCGAACACGAAGTGCACCCCGAGCCAGTCGCCGTCGTACTCCTCGGGGAGCGGCGGCACGGGGTCGGCCGCCTCCACCGCGCGGCGGGCCGCCTGGTCGAACAGGAAGTTGCCGCTCGCCTCCTCGATCTCCACCTCCCGGATGTTCCCCGAGGCGTCGATCCGGAAGTGGACGGTGGCGGAGAGCGACCGCGAGGAGGGGCGCCAGTTGCGCTCGATCTTCCGGACGAGCTGCTCGAGATACCACGGGAACGGGAACGGCTCGCCCTCCAGCGTGACCGGCAGGTCGGCCTCCCGCTCCGTCTCCCGCTCGGCGGCGGCCTCGGCGGGCGGCTCCTCGTCGGGCTCCGGCTCGGCCTCCTCGGGCTCGGGCTCCTCCTCGGGATCGGGGATCGTCTCCTCGGGCTCCTCGGGGTCGGGCTCTTCCTCCTCCTCGCGGACGTCCGGCTCGGCCGGTGTGCGGCGGACCGCGGCCTCGGGGGCGGAGACGAGGTCGACCTGGTAGACGGGGGGCATGGGGCGGGAATCCGCGGCGGCCCCGCCGAGCCACCACACGAGCGCCGCCACCACCGCGTGGAAGGCCGCAGAGGCGAGCAGCGAGCGGCTCACCGTCCTCTCCCCTCCTCCCCCGGCGGCGGCTCGAAGACGAGCCCCACGTTCTCGAACCCGGCCTCCCGGATCGAGGCCATGAGCCGGGCCACCCGCCCGTAGGCGACCGACTCGTCGGCCCGCACGTAGACGCGCGAGAGGCCCCGGCTGGAGCGGATCTGCTCGAGCACCTCGCCGGCCGCCTCGGGGCGCACCTCGGTCCGGTCGACGAACACCTTCCCCTCCTCGTCCATCGAGACGAGGATCGCCTCCGAGGAGGGGAGCGGCGCGGTCTCGGCGCGCGGCACCCGCACCTCGATCCCCCCCTGGGAGATCGGCGCGATGATCATGAACATGATCAGCAGCACGATCGTGACGTCGACGAGCGACGTCACGTTGATCTCGGCCATCAGGCCGTGCTCGCGGCGAAGCGGGCTCGCCACGTCCTCACCTCCTCCGCTCCCGGACGATCACGTTGATCAGCTCGCTCGAGAAGTGGCCCATCTCGTCGGCGACCTCCTTGATCCGGGCCACGAACGCGTTGTAGGCGATCACCGCGGGGATCGCGACCGCGAGGCCCGCCAGGGTGGTGATCAGCGCCTCGGCCACGCCGGGGGCCACCACGTTGATGTTGCCCGAGCCCCGGAGCCCGATCGCCAGGAACGCGTCCATGATCCCCCACACCGTGCCGAAGAGGCCGAAGAAGGGGGCCACGCTGCCGGTGGTGGCGAGAAACGGGAGGCCCGACTCCAGGTCCTCCACCTGCCGGGCGGCCTCCCGCTCCAGCGCCATGTGGATCGACTCCTTCTCGAGGATCGTCACGTCCGGTGGCGCCGGGGCGGCCGAGCCGATCGGGTTGCCGAGCGGGTCGTCGGTCTCCTCGCGCGTCGAGAGGTGCTTCAGCTCGCGGGTGCCCGCCTTGAACACCTCGGTCAGGGGATTGTGGGGGATCGCCAGGGCCGCCTGGTACGCCTCGGCCAGGTTGGAGCGGCGCTCGAAGGCGTGGAAGAACTCCTCCCGGCGGCTCTCCAGCCTCCGGAACGTCCACCATTTCCGGAAGATGATCGCCCAGCTCACCAGCGAGAAGCCGAGCAGGACGAGCAGGACCGTCTTGGCGACCCAGCTGGCGCCGACGACCATCGACCACACCGAGGGCTCGAGGCCCGGGCTCACCCTCCCACCTCCTCCAGGAAGGCGAGGGTGCGGGCGAGGCCGTCGTCGAGCGGGACGGCCGCCCGCCACCCGAGCTCGGTCTCGGCTCGGCCGCACGCCAGCACGCTCCGCTGGAGCTCGCCCGCGCGGGCGGTGGCGTGCTCTTTCTCCACCTCGCGGCCGGCGGCCTCCATCATCCGGTCGGCCAGCTCGTTCACGCTCGTTCCCTTCCCGGTGGCCACGTTCCATCCCCGCGCCGCCAGGTCGGTCGCCGGCGGCAGCGGACGGGTGGAGGCGAGCCAGTTCGCCTCCGCCACGTCTCCCACGTACACGTAGTCGCGCTCCTGGGTGCCGTCGCCGAAGACGGTGATCGGCTCGCCCGCGAGGATCCTCCTTCCGAAGATCGCCACTACCCCGGCCTCGCCGTGGGGGTCCTGGCGGGGGCCGTACACGTTGCCGTAGCGGAGCGAGGCGTAGGCGAGACCGTGCACCACCGCGTAGTAGTGGAGATACTGCTCGCCGGCCAGCTTCGTGACCCCGTAGGGGGAGAGCGGCAGCGTGGGGTGTTCCTCGGGGGTGGGGACGATCGCCGGCTCGCCGTACACCACTCCGCCCGAGGAGGCGAAGATCACCCGGGCCACCCCGTGGGCGCGGGCGCGCTCCAGCAGGTTGAGCAGACCGGTGACGTTGCTCCGGGCGTCGTCGATCGGATCGGCGACGGAGGCCCGCACGTCCATCTGGGCGGCGTGGTGGTTGACGAGATCGAAGCCGCCCTCGGCGAAGAGGTCCTCCAGGCCGGCGTCGTTCAGCTCCATCTCGACGAAGCGCGCCCGCTCGGGGACCCGTTCGCGGCGGCCGGTGGAGAGGTCGTCGAGCACGGTCACCTCGCACCCCTCCTCCAGATAGCGGTCGGCCACGTGGGAGCCGACGAAACCGGCGCCGCCGGTCACCAGGACGCGCCCGGGGGAGTGTTCGGGAGCCATCGCGCTTTCCAATATAGGAACGGTTTACGAGAGCGCCTTCCTCGGGTATGATGGACCCGATGGGGGACACGGCCCGAGCCACCCGGCCGGCGAACGACCCTCCGCCGGCCGTCCTCTTCGAGGAGGTCGTTCCCGTCGCCGACGGGATCGCCGCCACGGAGGCGCGGGTGGTCTGCCCCTGCTGCAGCCAGCGGATCACCGTCGGCCTCGATCCCGGCGGAGGAGCGAGCCAGCGCTACTCCGAGGCGTGCCCCGTGTGCTGCCGGGCGCTGCTGCTCGCCGTCGCCTACGCCGGCGACGGTTCCGCCCGGGTCACCGTGCAGCGGGAGGACGCCACCTAGCGCCCCGCTCCCTCCTCCGCGGCCCGCCGCCGCACGTCGGCCAGGATGGCGTCGAGGGCCCCCCGGTCGTACCGCTTGCCGTCGGCGATCACCGCGAAGATCCGTCGCGTGTTCCCGATGTCCGCCAGGGGATCGGCCTCGAGGAGGACGAGGTCGGCCCGCTTTCCGGTCGCGACCGATCCGAGCGAGTCGGAGGCTCCGAGGAACCGTGCGGGCACGATCGTCGCGGCCCGCAAGGCGTCGAGCGGCTCGAGGCCCGCGCCGACGAGGTGCGCGAGCTCGTCGTGGAGCGCGACCCCCGGGCACACGTCCCGGGCCCCCAGGTCGGAGCCGGCCAGCAGGGGAACCCCCGCGGCGTGGAGCACCCCGGTGAACCCGATCATCAGGTCAGCGAACCGGGCCCGGAGCGCCTCGACGCCGGGCGCCCGGTCCCGCTCGGTCACCGGGAAGAAGCGGTCCCACTGCTCGCGGAGCGATCGTGCGACCAGATCGGCGCACGCCGGCGGATCGTCGGCCAGCTCGACCCGGCGGCCCCGCAGCACGGTGGGGGCGAGGGTGGGCGTCACGGCCGTTCCCTCGGCCCGGAGCCGCGCCGCGAGCGTGTCGGCGCCCGACGCGACGAACGCGGCGAGGGTTCGCATCTGCGCTTCCGGATCCGGTGGCAGCAGCTCTCGGAAGGTCCCCTCGAAGATCGTCACCGCGTGCTCGAGGCTGGCCTGACCGGCGCGGGCCGCCTCGCCGGGCGAGACGTCCAGCGGGACGTGGCCGGCGAACGGGATCCCCCGCTCACGGCTCTCGCCGGCCAGCGCGAAATACGCCTCCCGCGGCACCGCGTTGTGGATCTTCACGTAGTCGGCGCCGCGCGCCTGGACGTACGCCACCGCCGCCCGGGCGTCGTCGGCGTCCTCGACGGTGAGCCGGAAGGGGGCGTCGGGCTTGTAGCCGTCGACGTACGGGCCGGGCCGGACGATCCGGGGGCCCGCCAGCTCCCCCGAGGCGATCGCCCGCCTCCAGGCGTCGATCGCGACCAGGTCGCCGCCGGCGTCGCGGACGCCGGTCACGCCGTGAGCCACGAGGGCGGGCAGCGCGAGGGCGGTGGCGTCGGTCACGTGGACGTGCATGTCCCAGAGCCCGGGGATCAGCCAGCGGCCACGCCCGGAGAGTCTCGCCGCCTCCTCGGGAATCGGGACGGATCCCGCCGGCCCGATCGCCGCGATCGTCCCGTCGCGGACGAGGACGGTGCGGTCGGGGAGACTCTTTCCCGCCTCCACGTCGACCACGGTCACGTGCTGGATCGCGAGGATGCCGGAGTCGGGATCCGTCGGAGCCCCGGGAGCGAGGAGGAGCGAGTGCCAGGCGATCAGGGCGAAGATCGATGCGTGGAACACGGACATGGGGAACAGGCTCCGGTCGGAGTCGCGAGGAGTCGGGCGTTCGACGAAACCCTAACGGGCTCCGCGACGTAGTCTTGGGCGAATGAAACCCGACGGGCAGCGCATGGAATTCGGGCAGTTCTTCGGCGATCTGGTGGCCGAGGAGCGGCTCGGCGATCTCACGGTACAGGAGATCCGCGGGCGGCCGCCCGGCGGGGTGCCCCGGCACACCCACGAGAACGCGCACTTCTGCCTGATCGTGCGGGGCGACTACGTGACCTCCACCCGCAACCTGGAGGGGCGGTGCACGGCCGGAGCCCTGCTGTTCCACCCGGCCGGGACCACGCACGCGGACCAGTTCGTCCCCGCGGAGGGGCGTTGCGTGACGATCTCCCTGCCGGAGGCCTATCTCGAGGACGCCGGAGATCCGCGGCTCGGTTCCCGTTCGGTGACCCTCGACGACGCCGAGATCGGCTTTCCGGGAGCGCGGATGCACCGCGAGCTTCGCGAACCGGACCGCTTCTCCCCCCTCTCCGTGGAGGGGCTCGCGCTGGAGATGATCGCCCGCGCGACGGAGCGGGAGCAGGGGGTCGACGGAGCCCCCGCCTGGCTCGAGCGCGCCCGCGAGTTCGTGCACCACCACGCCACCGATCCGGCCCGGGTCACCGAGGTCGCCGAGGCCGCCGGAGTCCACCCGGTCCATCTGGCGCGTGTCTTCCGCGAGCGGCTGGGGCTCTCCCCCGGGGAGTACCTCCGCCGGGTCCGGGTCGGCAGGGCGCTCGAGATGATGGGATCCACGAAGGACGGTCTGGCGGCGATCGCGCACCGCGCCGGCTTCTGCGACCAGAGCGAGCTCACCAAGGCCTTCCGTCGCGAGATCGGCACCACCCCCGCGCGATACCGACGGGCGATCCGGGGCTGAGAGCAGCGAAGCCCGACGCGTGTTGTCCCGTCCCCGCCATCGGGCTAAATTCTTGCTCTGCGTGCCGATCCGGCGCGAATCGACTCCACGATCTCCTTCATCACGGGACAGCGTCATGGCGAAGAGATGCTACGTATGCGGCAAGGGCCCCATGGCGGGCCACAACGTGAGCCACTCGAACAACCGCACCAAGCGGCGGTTCCTGCCGAACCTGCAGAACGTCCGCGCGATGGTGGACGGCTCGAAGAAGCGGATCAAGGTGTGTTCCTCCTGCATCCGCGCGGGCAAGGTCGAGAAGCTGGCGTAGGCGCCGGCCCGCTCCCTACCGCTCGATCAGGAGGTTGTGGCTGAACAGCGCGACCCCGGCGAAGCCGTCGGCGCGAATCGCCCGCGCCACCTCCGCCCGCCCCCCGGCGTCGATCCGGTCCACCCGGAGACCGACCCGGATCCGCTCCCGCGGCAGCTCCGGTGGATAGCGCTCCACGGCGGCCAGGACCCCGCCGCTTCCCCGCCGGTACACCATCGGCACCGCTTCGTCGACGAGCCCGGTCTCGATCCACCGGCCCCAGTCCTGTCCGAAGATCTCCCGCGCCACGTCGGGGCGCGGCATCACGGCGGCCGACAGTTCGGCCTCCGGCCTGACCCGCTCCAGGTCCCGTCCCACGAGCGCGACCAGCCGGGTCACCGCGGCCGCGCCGTCCTCGGGGGCCCACCCGGCCGGATACCGGATGTAGTCGAGGTGGACGCCGTCGACGGGGTAGCGCAGCGCGAGCTCGAGGATGAATCGGCGCAGCGCGGTCCGGACCTCGGGTCGGGCGGGATCGAGAAACCACCCCTCGCCGCGCAGCCCGGCGCGGTCGAGGGCGGCCCTGTCGAGCGAGCGGATCGAGCGGCCGTCGGGCCCGACCACGAACCACTCCGGATGGCGGAGGAAGACGTGGGCGGGATCGTCCGGAGGGCGCTCGGCCGACCACGCCAGCAGCGCGTTCACCCAGGCGTGGACCTCGAGCCCCCGCGAGCGCGCCTCGGCGAGGGCCCGGCCGAACGGGTCGTCGGCCCACCCCTCTCCCCTCGGCGGGCTGGCGGGCTCCCGGAGGACCGCGCTCGGGAAGTACGCGTCCCAACGGCCCGAGACCTGGAGGTAGAGCGTGTCGCAGCGGCTCTCCTCCACCGCCGCCAGCGCCCGGCGCCAGGCGGCGCGGGTCGTGAGGGCATTCCGGACCACCCACACCGCGCACCCGCTCTCCGCACGAGCCGGGCGCTGGGGATTCGTCCCGGTCGCCGCCGATGGTGGGGCGAGGACGTCCCCGACCACGGCGAGCAGCGTCGCCAGCGCGAGGGCGGTTCGTCGACGGTTCATCCAGGCTCGCCCGTCATGTGGATCGTCAAGCGTCGTCGAGCGGGCGACTGGCCGGCCAGGACGTCGTTCCCTGACCAGGCCCGTGGACGCTCCGGCGGAATCGTCCTAAATTGAAACGCTCCTGCGTCCGCATCACATCCTCGCCATCCACCCGGGGGACCGAGAGCATGCCGAACTTCTCGCTGGAAGACCTGAAGAAGGAGTACGAGACCGACCGGATGCGCACCCTGATCAACCGGATGCTGAGGGAGCACCCCGACTGGGCCGAGTGCTCCATCGTCTCGTATGTGGTGAACGACACCGGAGAGACCCGGGTGATGGTGTGCCCCACCCAGGACGAGGTGCGTCAGATCTTCCTCAGCCCTCACTGCCGGGAGGCCCGGACCCTCCGCGTGGCCGACGAACCGGAGACGGAGGAAGCGGAGGCCGACGCGGCCTGAGGCGGGCTCAGCGGAACGCGCCCGCCGCCTGGAGCGGCCGCTTCTTCGCGGTGCCCTCCTCGAAGGCGGCGATCGCCTGCTCGAACACCCATACCGGAGGCACGCCGACCACCCGGTAGCCGTTCACGTAGAAGGTGGGCGTGCCCCTCACCCCGAGCGAGCGCGCGAGCGCCACGTCGGCGGCTACCCGCTCGGCGTGGGCCTCGCCGCGGACGGCCTCCTCGAACCGCCCGGTGTCGAGGCCGAGCGAGTCCGCGTAGCCGATCAGGTCGACGTCGGTGAGGGCGTCCTGGTTCCGGAACAGCAGATCGTGATACTCCCAGAAGGCGCCCTGGCGGTGGGCCTCCACCGCGGCGCGGGCGGCGCTCTCGGCGTGGGAGTGCATCGGGAGGGGGAAGTGGCGGTAGACGACCCGCACCTCGTCACCGTGGCGGGCCATCAGGCTGTCGATCACGGGGATCGCGCGCGCGCAGAACGGACACTCGAAGTCGCTGAACTCCACGATCTCGAGGATCGCGGCGTCGGCGCTCGCCCCCTTGGCGGGCGGATTCTCGAGGGGATCCTGGGCTCGCGCCGCCGGGGCCGCCGACGCCACGAGGACGAGCGCCAGCAGGAGGGTGCGGGCCGGACGGAAGCTCAGGACTCCTCGCCCGCGGTCTCTCTCCTGGGCGGGGGAGCGGTGCCGCCGTCGGGGCCGACGAGCTCCAGGTAGGCGATCTCGGCCCCGTCGCCCTGGCGGAAGCCGCCCCGGAGGATCCGGGTGTACCCGCCCTCCCTCTCCGCGAAGATCTCGGCCCAGTGGTCGAAGAGGTCGGCCAGCACGTCCGGGTTCTGGATCCACCCGGAGGCCTTCCGCCGGGCGTTCAAATCACCCCGCTTGGCGAGCGTGACGAGCTTCTCGGCGACCGGGCGGACGCCCTTCGCCTTGGCCCGGGTGGTCTTCACCCGGCCGTGCTCGAACAGGCTCGTCACCATGTTGCGGGTCATGGCCCGGCGGTGCGAGGTGCTTCGCTGGAGCTTCTTCCCCTTCTTGCGGTGCCGCATCTCGCTACTCCTCTTCTTCGCTCTCCGCCTCGGCGCCGTCGCCGGCGAGCTCCTCCTCGCCGAACTCGAACGCCTCGTCGGGGAGACTCTTCAGCTCCTCGGTGTCGATCAGCTCGTACTCGCCTTCCTCGGTCTCCTCCACGCTCATGTCGAAGTGGAGCCCGTGCCGCTGGAGGATCTCGGAGATCTCCTCGAGCGATTTCTTGCCGAAGTTGCGAAACCGGAGCATCTCCGGCTCGCTGCGCTGAACCAGGTCGCCGAGGGTGCGGATGTTCGAGGCCTTCAGGCAGTTGCTCGACCGCACCGAGAGCTCGAGGTCGTCGACCGGGCGCGCGAAGAGGTGCCGGAGCCGGTCGCGCTTCTGCTCGAGCTCGCTCTCGGCCCCCGCCGCCTCCTCTTCGAAGGAGAGGAAGTACTCGAAATGGGTGCGCAGGATCTCGGCCGCCTCGGCGACCGCATCCTCGGGCGGGACGGCGCCGTTGGTGGCCACCTCCAGAGTGAGCCGGTCGTAGTCGGTGCGCTGCCCCACCCGGGTGTTCTCCACCGAGAAGTTGGCCCGGGTGACGGGGGTGAAGACGGAGTCGACCGGGATGAACCCGATCTCCTTCTTCCGCTCGTGCTCGTGCTGGTCGGCCGGGACGTAGCCGCGGCCCCGCTTCACGAACACCTCCATCTCGAACCCCTTGTCGGTGTCGAGCGTGAGCAGGTGGAGCTCCGGGTTCAGGATCTCGACCTGGGCGTTGTCCTCGAAGTCCGCCGCGGTCACCTCGCCGGCCGAGTCGGCGGAGAGGCGGAGCGTGGTCTCGTCCACGTCCTCGCCGAGGACGAGCACGAGCCGCTTGAGGTTCATCACCAGCTCGGCGGTGTCCTCCACCGCGCCGGGGACGGTCGAGAACTCGTGCAGCACGTTGTCGACCCGCACACCCCAGGCGGCGGCCCCCTCCAGGGAGCTGAGCAGCACGCGCCGCATCGCGTTTCCGAGCGTCAGCCCGAACCCGCGCTCCAGCGGCTGGACGTGGAACTCGCCGTAGACGTCGGTGAGGGTCTCCTCCTCGGGCTCGACGCGCTGGGGAAGAATGAAGTTGTCGAGAGCCATGATGCGCTCCTCCGTAGCCTTGCGGAAATGGACGTTACTTCGAATAGAGCTCGACGATCAGCTGCTCCTCGGCCGCCACCGGGATGGTGTCCCGCGTCGGCAGCTCGAGCATCCGCCCCGTCTGGGACTTGAAGTCGACCTCGAGCCACGGGAGCGTGCCCTCCTTGCCCCGGCTCTCGATCGCGCCGAGGATCTGCGGCATGTCCCGGCTCTTCTCCTTCACCGTCACCTCGTCGCCGGGCGACACCTGGAAGGAGGGGATGTCGACGGGGCGCCCGTTCACCAGGATGTGGCGGTGGCGCACCAGCTGACGGGCGGCCTTGCGGGAGGGCGCGAGCCCGAGCCGGTAGACGACGTTGTCGAGCCGCCGCTCCAGCATGACGAGCAGGTTCTCGCCGGTCACGCCGGGGGTCTGCGACGCCTCGTCGAAGTAGTTCCGGAACTGCTTCTCGAGAACCCCGTAGATGCGCCGCACCTTCTGCTTCTCGCGCAGCTGGAGGGCGTACTCCGACTGCCGGCGCCGCCGGCCGCGGGAGCGCCCGTGCTCTCCGGGCGGATAGCCCCTGCGCTCGATGGCGCACTTCTCCGTGTAGCAGCGCGTGCCCTTGAGGAACAGCTTCTGCCCCTCGCGCCGGCACAGCTTGCAGACGGGTCCGGTGTATCGTGCCATGCTTTCTCGCTCCTCCTAGACTCGGCGGCGCTTCGGCGGCCGACACCCGTTGTGCGGGATCGGCGTCACGTCCTTGATCGACTTGATGTCCAGGCCCGCCGCCTGAAGCGACTGGATCGCCGACTCGCGCCCCGACCCCGGGCCCTGGACCCGGACGTGGACGCGCTTCATGCCGAGGCCGAGCGCCTCCTTGGCGGCGTTCTCGGCCGCGATTCCGGCCGCGAACGGGGTGGACTTCTTCGACCCCTTGAACCCGCTCTTCCCGGCCGAGCCCCAGGCGACCACGTTGCCCTCCAGGTCGCTGATCGAGACCAGGGTGTTGTTGAACGTCGCCTGGATGTGGGCCACGCCCTCGGCGGGTACGACCTTTTTCTTCTTCTTCGCCATTCGATTCCTCTCCCGGTTTCTACTTCTTGGCCGTGGAACGCTTCCTGCCCGGAACCGCCTTCCGGGGGCCCTTGTTGGTGCGGGCGTTGGTGCGCGTGCGCTGGCCCCGTACGGGAAGTCCCTTCCGGTGGCGCAGGCCGCGGTAGCAGCCGATGTCCATCAGCCGCTTGATGTTCATGTTCTCTTCCTGGCGCAGCGCGCCCTCGACGGTGTAGTCCTTCTCGATCACCTGCCGCACCTTGTTGACGTCGGCGTCGGACATCTCGTGGACGCGCGTGTCGGGATCGACGCCCGCGCGGCGGAGAATCCGCTCCGCCGAGGAGCGCCCGATTCCGTAGATCTGCGTCAGGGCGATCTCGACGCGCTTCTCGCGCGGCAGGTCCACGCCCGCGATTCTCGCCATTCTCTCCTCCTACCCTTGCCGTTGCTTGTGGCGGGGGTTCTTGCAGATCACCCGCACGACCCCGCGCCGACGAATCACCTTGCAGTTCTCGCAAATCGGTTTGACCGAGCTGCGTACCTTCATGGTCGATCCCTTCCTTCTCTCGCCTCCAGGCTCGCCTCTACGCGGCCCGGGTCAGGATCTCCGGGCCGTTCTCCGTGATCGCCACCGTGTGCTCGAAATGGGCCGACCGGCCCCCGTCCACGGTCACGATCGTCCACGCGTCCTCCAGCGTCTTCACCCGCCGGTCCCCCGTGTTCACCATCGGCTCGATCGCCAGCGTCAGGCCGGCCTCGAGCTTCAGCCCCCGGCCCGCCTCGCCGAAGTTCGGCACCTGCGGGTCCTCGTGGAGCCGCTGGCCGATGCCGTGGCCGACGAGGTCGCGGACCACCGCGAACCCGGCCGACTCCACCGCGCCCTGGATCGCGGCCGAGACGTCGCCCAGCCGCCCGCCCGGCTTCGCGGCGGCGATGCCGGCCTCGAGCGCGGCGCGGGTGGCGTCGAGCAGGCGGATCGTCTCCTCGTCCTGCGCGCCCACCGCGTAGGTCCGGGCGGCGTCGGCGTGGTACCCTTCGAGAAACACGCCCACGTCGACCCCGATGATGTCGCCCTCCGCCAGCGCCCGATCCTCGGAGGGGATTCCGTGGACCACCTCCTCGTTCACGCTGGCGCAGATCGACGCCGGGAACCCGCCGTACCCCTTGAAGGACGGGCTGGCCCCGGAGTGGGCGCGGATGATCTCCTCGGCGGCGGCGTCCAGCTCGGCGGTCGTGACGCCGGGCCGGATCCGATCGTCGAGGGCGTCGAGCACTTCGGCCACCACGCGGCCGCTCGTCCGGATCCGCTCGATCTCCGTCGGGCTCTTCAGCGTGACCACGCCGCGCACCGGGCTACGATTCCGCCGCCAGGGCGGCCGCCCGGTCGCGGAGGTCCGCCGCGATCTCGTCGATCGGCCGGTCCCCGTCGACCACGGTGACCCCCGCTCGGTCCTCGTAGCGATCCCGGACCGGACGGGTCTCCTCCCGGTACACCGAAAGCCGATTTCTGATCGTCTCGGGCTGGTCGTCCGGACGCTGGACGAGCTCGCCGCCGCACTCCTCGCAGCGCCCTTCCTGGCGCGGTGGATCGAATCTTATATGATACATCTTTCCGCACGACTTGCAAACCCGTCGGCCCGAGAGGCGACGGATCAGCTCCTCCTCGGGAACCTCCAGCGCGAGCACGCCGTCGAGCGACTCGCCCCGCCTTTCGAGGAGCACCTCGAGGCCCCGCGCCTGCTCGAGGGTGCGCGGGAAGCCGTCGAACACCGCACCCCCCTCGCAGCCGGGTCGTTCGAGCTCCTGGTCGACGAGATCGAGGATCAGATCGTCCGGCACGAGCTCGCCCGCCTCCATGTACGACTCGGCCTTCCGGCCGAGCTCCGAATCGGCCGCCACCGCGGCCCGCAGCAGGTCGCCGGTCGCGATCTGGCAGATCCCCTCCGACTCGGCGAGCCGCTTCGCCTGGGTGCCCTTGCCCGCGCCCGGCGGGCCCATCAGGACCAGGAAGAGCCGCTCGTCGGTCACATCCGGTAGCGGGGCCCGCGGATCTTCCGCCCCTTGGACATGAAGCCCTCGTAGTGGCGGAGCAGCAGATGGGACTGGACCTGCTGGACGGTGTCGAGCGAGACGCCGACCACGATCAGCAGCCCCGTGCCCCCGATGAACTGCGGGATCGACTGGAAGGGGCCCCACGCGAAGATCAGCAGGGGCACGATCGCGATCGCCGCCAGGAAGATCGATCCCGGCAGCGTGACCCGCGTCAGCACCCGGTCGATGTACTCGGCGGTCCGCGCTCCCGGCCGCGTCCCGGGGATGAAGCCGCCCTGCTTCTTCATGTTCTCGGCGAGGTCGATCGGGTTGAAGATGATCGCCGTGTAGAAGTAGGTGAAGAAGATGATCAGGAGCCCGAACAGCACCAGGTACCACGTCGTGCCGAACTGGAACGCCGCGGCGAAACGCTGGATCATCGGGGAGTTCGGGAAGAAGGTGCCGAGCGTGGCCGGGAAGAACATGATCGACTGGGCGAAGATGATCGGCATCACGCCGGCGGAGTTGACCCGCAGCGGGAGGTGGGTCTTCTGGCCCTGCCGCACGCGGTTCCTGCCCACCACCTTGCGCGGGATCTGGATCGGGATCTTCCGCACCGCCATGGTGATCGCGACGGTGCCGGCGATGATCCCGATCATGATCGCCGTGAAGGCGAGGACCGTGAAGATCCCGATCACCTCGGTCCGCCACAGCGTCCAGATCTGGGTGCCCGCCGCGGGGAACGCCTCGATGATCGAGAAGGTGATGATGAGGCTCATCCCGTTGCCGATGCCGTCCTCGGTGATCTGCTCGCCCAGCCACATGATGAACACCGCCCCCGTGGTGAGCACGAGGATCGTCATCAGGACGAACCAGAAGGTGGGCAGCACGATCGCGTCGGGGCTGAAGTTCTGGATGAACACGGCGTAGCCGTACGCCTGGACCGCCGAGAGCCCCACCGTGGAGTAGCGGGTGTACTGGGTGATCTTCTTTCGCCCCTCCTCCCCCTCCTTCTGGAGCTTCTCGAAGTAGGGGAAGACGGCCGTGAGCAGCTGGAAGATGATCGCCGCCGAGATGTAGGGCATGATGCCGAGCGCGAACACGGTCGCCCGCTGCAGCGCCCCGCCCGTGAAGAGGTCGAGCAGGCCGAACAGGTTGTTCTGCCCGCCCACCGCCAGCACCAGCGCCTCGCGGTCCACGCCGGGGATCGTGATGTGCGCGCCGACGCGGAGCAGGACCAGGATCCCGAGCGTGAAGAGGATCTTCTTCCTCAGCTCGGGGATCTTGAAGATGTTCGGGACCTGCACGTTCGGCGTGGACATCGGCTAGCTCTCCGAGCCTCCCTCCGCCTCCTCGCCCCGCAGGCGAACGGTGCCTCCCGCCGCCTCGATCGCCTCCCGGGCGCCGGCGCTCGCCGCGTCGGCCTCCACGGTGATCGCGCGGGTGATCTCGCCCTTGCCGAGCACCTTGATCGGGCCGCGGTCGAGCTCGACCAGCCCCAGCTCGGCGAGGCGCTCCACGGTGAACTCGGTCACCTCGTCCCTCGCCTCGAGCTGCTCGAGGTTGACGATCTGGTTCTCGACGCGGAACCGGGTGTTGTTGAAGCCCCGCTTCGGGACCCGGCGCTGGAGCGGCATCTGGCCGCCCTCGAACCAGGCGGGCACCTTGCCGCCGCTGCGCGCGGTCTGGCCCTTCACGCCGCGACCGCAGTACGTGCCGCGGTTCGAGCCGTCTCCGCGCCCCTTCCGGGTTCGCTCCTGCTGGGAGCCCGCGGGGGGCTTGAGCTCGTGCTCCTTCATGCTTCCTCGACCTTCACCAGATGCTGCACTTTCGCGATCATCCCTCGGATCGCCGGATTGTCTTCGTGCTCGACGGTCTGCTGATGGCGCTGGAAGCCGAGGGCCCGCAGGGTCCTGCGGATTCGCCCCGGCTCGCCCACCCCGCTCTTCTCCTGGGTGATCCGGATCTTCTTCGCCATCGCGCGCTACTCCTTCTCCTCGCCGGCGCCGGACGCCGCGGTCGCGGCCTCTTCGGCCGCCTCTTCGGTCTCCGCGGGCTCCCCGGCGGCCTCGGGCTCCCCGGCGGCCTCCGAGCGGACCTCGGGCGCCTCCTCTTCTTCCTCCGGCTTCGACGCTCCGGCGCGGCCCGGCACGCCCTTGATCTCGGAGACCGGGACGCCCCGCTCGCGGGCCACGTCGGCCACCGTCCGGAGGCGCTCCAGGCCGTCCATCGTCGCCTTCACCATGTTGATCGGGTTGTTCGATCCGAGCGACTTGGTGAGGATGTCGGCCACCCCCGCGCACTCGAGCACCGAGCGGACCGGCCCGCCGGCGATCACCCCGGTTCCGGGAGAGGCCGGCTTCAGCAGAACCCGGCCGGCCCCGAACTTCCCGACGATCTCGTGCGGGATCGTGGTGCCGACGGTGGAGATCTCCGTCATGTTCTTGCGGGCGGTGTCGAATCCCTTGCGGATGCATTCGGCCACCTCGTTCGCCTTGCCCTGACCGATGCCCACCGTTCCCTCGCCGTCGCCCACGGCGACGAGCGCGGTGAACGAGAAGCGGCGTCCGCCCTTGACGACCTTCGACACCCGGTTGATGTCGATGACGTTCTCGATCAGCTCGCCGCCTCTTCCACGACCGTTGCTCACTCCGTACCTCCGATCAGAATTCGAGTCCCGCCTCGCGGGCGCCCTCCGCGAGGGCCTTCACGCGACCGTGGTAGCGATATCCTCCGCGGTCGAACACGACGCGGGTGATTCCCTCTTCCTTCGCCCGCTCGGCCACCTCGCGACCGGTGGCCCGGGCCTGGTCCGTCTTGTCGCCCTCGACCTCGAGGGCCTGCGAGCTCACCCCGAGCAGGGTGCGGCCCTCGAAGTCGTCGACGAGTTGCGCCTCGATGTGCTTCAGGCTGCGGTGGACCACCAGCCGGGGCTTGTCCGGGGTGCCGAACATCCGCTTCCGGACGCGCTTGTGGCGCCGGCGGCGGTTCTCCTCTCGCTCGATGGCTCGCTTCGTCATCGGACCCCCTCTAGACGCCGGTCTTCCCGGCCTTGCGTCGAATGTGCTCGCCTTCGTAGCGGATCCCCTTGCCCTTGTACGGCTCGGCGGGGCGGAAGCCCCGCAGCTCCGCGGCGACCTGTCCCACCAGCTGCTTGTCGGCGCCCGAGACCTCGATCCGGGTGGGCTCGGGCGTCCTCACCTCGATCCCCTCGGGAATCTCGAACTCGACCGGGTGGCTGAAGCCGAGCTGGAGGACGACGGTGTTCCCGCGCGTCTCGGCCCGGTACCCCACGCCGACGATCTCCAGCGACTTGGCGAACCCGTCGGTGACCCCCTCGACCATGTTGGCCACGAGCGATCGGGAGAGACCGTGCATCGCCTTGTCGCGGGCGTCGTCGCTCGGGCGCACGAAGCGGACCGAATCCTCCTCGATCTCCACGGAGATCTCCTCGGGGAGCGTCTGGGACACCTCGCCGTTCGGCCCCTTCACCGTCACCACCCGGCCGTCAAGGGAGACCTCGACGTTCTCGGGGATCAGGACCGGATTGGCTCCGATACGCGACATTCCCTACCACACCTTCGCGACGACCTCGCCACCGACGCCCTCGCGGCGACCCTCGTGGTCGGTCATCATGCCGCGCGAGGTGGAGATGATCGCGATCCCCAGCCCGTTGCGGACCCGGGGGAGCTCGTCGCGCTTGCGGTACACGCGCAGGCCCGGCCGCGAGACGCGCTGGAGGTCGTGGATCACCGGCTCGTCGTCGTTGTACTTCAGATAGATCCGCAGGATCCCCTGCTTTCCGTCGTCGAGGACCTTGTAGTCGTGGATGAAGTGGTTCTCGCGCAGGATCCGCGCGATGTCGATCTTCATCCTGGAGGCCGGGATGTCGACCCGCTTGTGTCGGGCCCGGCAGGCGTTGCGGATCCGCGACAGGCAGTCCGCGATGGAATCGGTCATCGTCATGGCTTCGCTCCTACCAGCTCGCTTTCCGGACGCCCGGGATCTCGCCCCGCAGGGCCATCTCGCGGAAGCAGATGCGGCACAGGCCGAACTTCCGCATGTAGCTTCGCGCGCGGCCGCACCGGTTGCAGCGGTTCACGTGCCTCACCTCGTACTTGAGGTCCTTCTCGCTCTTCGCCTCTTGCGCTTTTCTCGCCACTGGAACTCCTTCTCCTGTCTCCTCAGATCGCGGCCGACTGGCTCGCGGGCTGCCGGCGGAAGGGCATGCCGAAGCCGGCGAGCAGCGCGTGCGCCTCGTCGTCGCGCTCGGCCGTGGTCACGATCGTGACGTCCATCCCGTGGACGACGTCCACCTTGTCGTAGTCGACCTCGGGGAAGATCATCTGCTCCTCGATCCCCAGGCTGTAGTTGCCCTGGCCGTCGAACGAACGGGTGGGCAGCCCCCGGAAGTCGCGGATCCGCGGGATCGCCACGTTGATCAGCCGGTCCAGGAACTCGTACATCCGCTCCCCGCGCAGGGTGACCTTGCAGCCGATCGCCATCCCCTCGCGCAGCCGGAAGTTCGAGATCGACTGCTTGGCCCGCGTGAGCACGGGGCGCTGGCCGGTGATCGCGGCCAGCTCCTCGACCGCGGCGTCGAGCCGCTTCGGGTTGTCGATCGCCTCGCCCATCCCCACGTTGACGACGATCTTGTCGACCTGCGGGACCTGGTGCGGGTTCTCGTAGCCGAACTCCTTCATGAGCTGCGGCAGGATCGAGTCGCGGTAGAGCTCCTTCAGGCGCGCCATGGTCTCCTCATCCCCTCGGCTTCTCGATGACTTCGCCGCAATGCACGCACACCCGCACCCGGGTTCCGTCGCCGAGCGTGTCGTGGCTCACGCGGGTGCCCCGGCCGCACTTCGAGCAGTACAGCATCGCGTTCGACTCGTGGATCGGCGCTTCGCGCTCCATGATCCCGCCCTGCGGGTTCTGCTGCGTGGGACGGGTGTGGCGCTTGATGAAGTTGACGCCCTCGACCAGCACCCGGTCCTCCTTCGGGAAGACGGCGAGCACCTTGCCGGTCTTGCCGCGGTCGTTTCCGGCGATCACGAGAACGGTGTCCCCTTTCACCAGCCGGGCCATCACAGCACCTCCGGGGCGAGCGAGATGATCCGCATGTACCGCTTCTCGCGAAGCTCCCGCGCCACGGGCCCGAAGATGCGGGTGCCCCGCGGCTCGCCGGCGTCGTCGACGATCACGCCGGCGTTCTCGTCGAACTTGATGTACGTGCCGTCGTCGCGGCGGGTCTCCTTGTTGGTGCGCACGATCACGGCCCGGGCGACGTCGCTCTTCTTCACCGTCCCGCCGGGCAGCGCGTCCTTCACCGTCACCACGACCTCGTCGCCCAGTCCGGCGTAGCGCCGGCCGGAGCCTCCGGCCACCTTGATGACGAGGGCCCGCTTGGCGCCCGAGTTGTCGGCGATCCGAATGACGGACTCCTGCTGCACCATGACTACCTGGCTCGCTCGAGAACCCGGACCACGCGCCACCGCTTCGACTTCGACAGCGGGCGCGTCTCCATGATCTCGACGAGATCTCCCTCGTTGCAGTCGTTGCTCTCGTCGTGGGCCTTGAACCGGGTGGTGCGCCGCAACCGCTTCGGGTAGAGCGGATGCTGGATCACCCTCTCGGTCGCCACGACCACGGTCTTGTCCATCTTGTCGCTCACCACCCGCCCCCGGCGGACCTTGCGCTGCCCTTCCCGGGTGGCCGGGGTCTCGGCGTTCGTCCCGGTCTCGTTCTCCGCGGTCTCGTTCTCCGCCATCACGCCTCCTCGCCTTCCGTGGCCGCTTCGGCCCGGAGCTCGGCCTCGCGCCGGATCGTCTTGAGCCGGGCGAGGTCCCGCCGCCGCTCGCGCAGCACGAGCGGGTTGTCGAGCTGGCCGAGCTCGTTCTGGACGCGGAGCCGGAAGAGCTCCTCCTCGAGCTCGTCGATCCGCTCCTCGATCTCCCAATCCTCCATCGCGCGGATCTCGTCCGGCTTCACTCGCCCCCTCCTCCGATCCGGGTGCGGAAGCGGGTCTTGATCGGCAGCTTCGCCGAGGCGAGCCGCATCGCCTCGCGGGCGATCTCCTCGGTGACGCCCTCGAGCTCGAACAGGACCCGACCGGGCTTCACCACCGCCACCCACTCCTCGGGGTTGCCCTTCCCCTTGCCCATCCGGACCTCGGCCGGCTTCTTGGTGACCGGCTTGTCGGGGAAGATGCGGATCCACACCTTGCCGCCGCGCTTGATGTGCCGCGTCATCGCCACCCGGGCGGCCTCGATCTGCCGGTTGGTGATCCACGCCGGCTCGATCGCCTGCAGCCCGTACTGGCCGAACGAAACGCGGTTGCCGCGGCGCGCGAAGCCGGTCATCCGGCCCCGCTGCTGCTTGCGGTGCTTGATTCTCTTCGGCATCAACATGGCGCTACAGCCTCTCTCCCTCTCCGATGACCTCGCCCTTGAAGATCCACACCTTCACGCCGATGGTGCCGTAGGTGGTCTTCGAGGTGGACCGGGCGTAGTCGATGTCCGCCCGCAGGGTGTGGAGCGGAACGCGCCCCTCGTGATACCCCGCGGTGCGGGCGATCTCGCGGCCGCCGAGCCGGCCCTTGCACTGCACCTTGATCCCCTCGGCGCCCATCCGCATCGCGGAGGTGACCGCCTTCTTCATCGCCCGCCGGTGGCTGATCCGCTGGGCGAGCTGGAAGGCGATGTTGTCGGCCACCAGCTGGGCGTCGAGCTCGGGGCGCTTCACCTCCTCGACCTTGATCTGGACGTCCTTGTCGGTCATCCGCGCGAGCTCGTCGCGCAGCTTGTCGACCTCGGAGCCCTTCCGGCCGATCACCACGCCGGGACGCGCGGTGTAGACGTGGAGCGTCACCCGCTGGGGGGTGCGCTCGATCTCCACCCGCGAGATCGCGGCGTGCGACAGGCGGTCCCTGAGGTACTGGCGGATCTCCTCGTCCTCCTGGATCCACTCGGGCATCTTCTCCTCGTTGAACCACCGCGAGCGCCAGGGCTTCACGATCCCCAGCCGAAATCCGATCGGCGATGTCTTCTGTCCCACGTTACGCTCCTCGCTCGTTCCGCATCGTATCGTTACGCGTCGTTTTCCGTCGCCACGACGACGGTGATGTGGCTCGTCCTCTTGCGGACCCGATAGGCGCGGCCCATGGCCCGCGGCCGGATCCGCTTCCACGTCGGCCCGTCGTCGGCGTACGCCTCCTTGACGACCAGATCCTCGGGCCCGAGCCCGCCCTCCTCCATCATGGCGTTCGACACCGCCGAGCGGAGGGTCTTGAGCACCGGGAGGGCGGCCGCCTTCTTGGTGTACTGCAGCGTGGCGTAGGCGTCCTCCACGTTCTTGCCCCGGATCAGGTCGATCACCAGCCGCGCCTTGCGCGGGGTGACCCGGACGTGCTTGCTGACCGCTCGCGCCTCCATCGTCCTAGACCAGCTTCACCTTGCGCTCCGAGGAGAGGCGCCCGCCGTGGCCCCGGAAGATCCGGGTCGGGGAGAACTCGCCCAGCTTGTGGCCCACCATGTTCTCGGTGATGTAGACGGGGATGAACTTGTTCCCGTTGTGCACCGCGATGGTGTGGCCGACGAAATCGGGGGTGATCATCGAGGCGCGCGACCACGTCTTGATGACGCGCTTCTCGCTCCTCTGGTTCATGTCGTGGACCTTCGCGAGAAGCTTGTCCTCGACGTAGGGCCCTTTCTTCAGCGATCGTGCCATCTGCTGCTCTCCCTCCGGTGCCTCGCTACTTCTTCTCGCCGCGCCGCCGCACGATGTGCTTCGACGAGGCCTTGCGCCGCTTGCGCGTCTTCTTCCCCTTGGTCGGCTTGCCCCACGGGGTGGTCGGGTGCCGGCCGCCGGCGGTGTGGCCCTCGCCGCCGCCCAGCGGGTGGTCGACGGGGTTCATCGAGACGCCCCGGACCTCGGGCCGCTTGCCCCGCCACCGCCTGGCGCCCGCCTTTCCGTGGCGGACGTTCTCGTGCTCTACGTTGCCCACCTGGCCGACGGTCGCCATGCACTCGGCGTGGACCCGCCGCACCTCGGTGGACGGCAGCCGCAGCAGGCAGAAGCGGCCCTCGCGGGCGGTCAGCTGGACCCCCGCGCCCGCCGAGCGCGCCATCTGGCCACCCTTGCCCGGCTTCAGCTCGACGTTGTGCACCGTGGTGCCGAGCGGGATCTTCGAGAGCGGCAGGGCGTTGCCGGGCTTCACGTCGGCGTCCGGGCCGGCCTCGACGGTGTCACCCACCTCGAGGCGGTTCGGCGCCAGGATGTAGCGCTTCTCGCCGTCGGCGTAGTGGATCAGCGCGATGTGGGCCGAGCGGTTCGGGTCGTACTCGATCGCGGCCACCCTTCCCGGCACCCCGTGCTTGTCGCGCTTGAAGTCGATCCGCCGGTAGCGGCGCTTGTGGCCGCCGCCGCGGCGGCGCACGGTCATGTGGCCGTGGTGGTTGCGCCCGCCGCTCTTCTTGAGCGGCTCCACCAGCGAGCGCTCGGGCTCCTTCTTGGTGATCTCGGCGCCGTCCTGGACCGAGCGGAACCGCTGGCTCGGGGTGACCGGCTTGAACTTCTTGATGCCCATCGGTCGGTCCTCCCTAGATCATGCCTTCGTAGAGATCGATCACGTCGCCCTCCTCGAGGGTGACGATCGCCTTCTTCCAGTCCGGCCGGCGGCCGGCGAACCGGCCCATCGTCCGGATCTTCCCCATGTGGTTCTGGGTCCGGACCTTCACGACCCGGACGTCGAAGAGCCGCTCGATCGCCTCGGCGATCTCCGGCTTGTTCGCCTCGGGGTCGACGGCGAAGGCGTACTGGTTGTCCCACTCCTGCTGCCGCATCGACTTCTCGGTGAACAGCGGCCTCTGGATGATGCGCCTGAGCTCAGCCACGGCGCGTCTCCCAGGAGCCGTCCTCCACCGCGACGACGTCGTGCCGCAGCACGTCGAGGGCCGAGGCGTCGGCGAACTTCTTCACCGTGAGCCACGGCACGTTGCGGCCCGACAGCAGCAGGTTCTCGTCCACCTCGGCGACGAGCAGCAGCACCTTCGCGTCCTCCTCCAGCTCCCACCGACGGATCGCGCGCACGAGCCGCGCGGTCTTCGGCTCCTCGAACGGCTCGAGCTCGAACACCAGCACGGCGCCGTCGGCGGCGCGCTGGCTGAGCGCGGAGCGGAACGCCAGGCGGCGCACCTTCCGCGGCACCTGCTCGCGCCACTTCTTCGGCCGGGGGCCGTGGGTGACGCCGCCGCCGGTCCAGATCGGCGAGCGGATCGAGCCGTGCCGCGCCCGACCGGTCCCCTTCTGGCGCCACGGCTTCGCCCCGCCACCCCGCTTCTCGGCGCGCGTCTTCGTGGAGGCGGTGCCGGCGCGGGAGTTCGTCTTCTCGGCCCGGATGGCCAGATACAGGGCGTTCTTGTTCACCTCCGCCCCGAACCACCTCTCGGGCAGCTCCACGGTGGCCTCCTCGGGCCCGCTCGCGGTGTACCGGTTCGCCTCGACCATCTCAGGCGCTCCTCTTGCGGATCGCGACCATGCTGTTCCTCGAGCCGGGCACCGAGCCCTTCAGGAAGACGAGCTGCTGTTCGGAGTCCACCTTGATCACCTCGAGGTTCTCGATGGTGGTCCGCCGGCTGCCCGTCTGCCCGGGAAGGGCGCGGTTCTTGAACACCTTGGACGGGTCCGAGGCCTGGCCGATCGCGCCCGGCCGGCGGTGGTGCGTCTTCGTCCCGTGGGTGGCGTCGAAGCCGTGGTGGCCGTGCCGCTTCACCACCCCCTGGAACCCCTTCCCCTTCGAGACGCCGATCACGTCGACCTTGTCGCCCGGCGCGAGCACGTCGGCGGGCGAGAGCTCCTGGCCGAGCTCGTACTCGCTCTCCTCCTCGGCCCCGATCCGGAACTCCTCGAGCCGCTTCACCGGCGTCACGCCGGCCTTGGCGAGGTGGCCGAGCACCGGCTTCGTCTGGTGCTTCTCGTCGGTCTCGCCGAAGCCCACCTGGACGGCGCGGTAGCCGTCGGCGTCCTCGGTCTTGAGCTGGGTCACGTAGTTGGGGCCCGCCAGCACCACGGTCACCGCGTGGGCGCGCCCGTCATCGTCGAACACCTGCGTCATTCCGAGCTTCTTTCCGAGCAGTCCAGCCATCCTCACACCTTGATCTCTACGTCCACCCCGGCCGGCAGGTCGAGCTTCATCAGCGCGTCCACCGTCTGGGGCTTCGCGTCCAGAATGTCGATCAAGCGCTTGTGCGTCTTCATCTCGAACTGCTCCCGCGACTTCTTGTCGATGTGGGGCGAGCGCAGCACGGTGAAGACCTGGGTCCGCGTCGGCAGCGGGACCGGGCCCGAGACGATCGCCCCGGTCTTCTGCGCGGTGCGGACGATGTCCTGGGTCGACCGGTCGATCACCTCGTGATCGAACGCCTTGAGCCGGATGCGGATCTTGTTCGCCATCGCGCCCCGCCTATTCGTGGATCTCGGTGACGACGCCGGCGCCGACGGTTCGGCCGCCCTCGCGGATGGCGAAGCGCAGCCCCTCGTCCATGGCCACCGGCGTGATCAGCTTGCCCCGGATCGTCACGTTGTCGCCCGGCATCACCATC